>JBFWYF010000015.1:0-23713 GCA_050186685.1 Pirellulaceae bacterium | reverse complement strand
CTGCAGGAGGACCCAGTCCTTGTGGACCAGGCCGGAAGTCTTCCCCTTGTCCGCCGCCTCCATGGCCCGTTTGGTATCGATCATCTGCCCCCACAACGAGAGCAGCTGAGGAGCCTGAGCGGGCGTACTCCGGGTACCCATGGAGTCCGCCAGCGGCTGGCCAGCAAACATCACCGAGAAGAAATTAAAGAAATGGAGCAGGGCTCGAAGCAAGCGGTACGGAAAAAGGACGATGTCCGTCAGCACTGTCTTCCAATTGAACTCGACATCCCGCTGCGCTTTATACGGACGGCGAATGCAGACGAGCGTTCCGTCGTCGCGCAGCTGCGGTAGCAGGTAGTCCCATTGTTCGTCCGACACGAGCGTGCTGTGGCTACCCTGCTGGTTCAACTGCAGGGACTCAATCGCGTAGGGCCCCAGGCCCAGGAACATACCTTGAGGACTCCGCGCAATCGGCGCGGACTGGAACACGACGGCGTCGGCCGCGCAGGGCGACCAGGCCGGCGACTGGTCGACGGAATCGCCTCCTTTGACTTCGTTCCAGAACCGCCCCTCGTTCTTGCTGAACGCCAGCGCCGCACTGCCGTCTGGACGTGCCAGCGACGTAGCGAAGGTCCCTTGCGGATGGACGGCCAGCGAAGACGCCGGGAAGGCGTCGCGATGAACCAGCCGATACTCGGTATCTTTGCTCAGGTCATACCGGAAGATGCCGTGAACGTTACCCATGTCGAGTACGTAGAACAGCTCTTCCCGGTGTCTGCCGCGTGCGGCGCACCGAAACCGCATGGCACGCGTCGCTTCCGCGCCTTCCCACTGCGAAAGCTCGGGAGGAGCCATCCCCATTTGCCCCCATACCCCAGAACGGCCTCGCCAGGCATTCGACGACTGGGCCCGAGAGCGCCGATCGAGCGACTCCCGCGCAAAGCGGCTTTCGATTTCGCGGAAGTCCCGTCCCGGATCACGAACAAACAGTCGTCCCGAAGCCAGGAAAGCAATTCTCGGTTCGGCCATTTCTCTCGATCTCCATGTGCTCCCGCCCTAGGTCCCCGTCTTTCTCTGCCGTCGCTCCGCCAATCCCCGTGTGATTCGCAAGAATCGCGCGGAAGTTTCTCAGCGGATCTTCAGGTCGGGCAGCGTACTCTTGATTCCTTCGTCGAGTGGCATCTTGTCGGGCCATCCATCCGCCTCGCGCATCAACCGATCAAGTTCCGCTCGCAATTCCGAGACGCGCGACGCGAAGGCAGGTTCGCCGATCCGATTCCGCGTTTCCTGGGGGTCTTCCTGCAGATCGTATAGCTCCCCCAGATGGCGGTCCGGACCGCCATCGCCATGCGGGTAGCGGATCAGCTTGTAGCGGTCGGTCCGTATGCCGCGCACATTGGGCGTATACGGAAACTGCCGCTCGTAGTTGTATTCGTAGTACCAGCCGGTTCGCCAATCGGAATCCCCGCCGGCGACCAGCTTCTTCCAGGACCGACCGTGAGTCTTCTCGAGCGGTGGCACGCCACAGATATCCAGGATCGATGGGGCCAGGTCGATGGTCAGCACCTGTTCCGCCCGCACCTGCGGCAGCTGCGATACGATGCCCCGCGGCAATCTTGCCACCAGGGGTACCCGAATCGATGGTTCGTGCATGGTCCGCTTGTCCACCATGCCGTGCTCGCCGTTCAGCAGGCCGTTGTCGCCGGTGAAGAGGAACAGCGTATCGTCCAATTCGCCCGTCTCCTCGAGCAACCGATAAAGCCGACCTACGCTGTCGTCGACAGACAAGATCGTACCCCAGTAGGCTCGCGTCATGGCGGCAAAATCGCGGACCGCTTCCGGACGGCGGTCGGGAAACTTCTTGCGGTAGTCGAACAAGGGACCGTAAATGCCATGCCAGGTATCCAGCCGAGTCTGGAACCAGGCGGGCTTGTCCTGCAACTGGAACGCCGTGGCGGGATACGGCACCTCGACGCCGTCAAAGGTGTGTTCATACTGGCTCTCGGGAAAGTAAAAGCTATGCGGTGCCTTGTGTCCCAGCATCAGCAGGAACGGTTGCGTACCGCGGCTCGCTTCCCGAATCCACTGTTCAGCAAGCTCGGTGACCACCCGCGTGTAGTATCCCGGCAGTACGCGCCGCTCGCCATCGACGTTGAACTCCGTGTCGAAATACTTGCCTTGCCCCTTGTGCGTGACGAAATAGTCGAAACCTGGCCGCTTTTCATCGTTGTCCTCGCCCATGTGCCACTTGCCGATGTAGGCCGTCCGATATCCCGCATCGTGAAGACGCCGCGGAAAGCTCGCCAGCTGCCGAGGGTACTCGGTGAAATTGTCCAACACCCCGTGCGCGTGCGCGTACAGGCCGCTGAGAATGGACGCGCGGCTGGGTGAGCAGAGCGATGTCGTGCAGAACGCGTTACGAAAATACACCCCTTCGCGTCCCAAGCGATCGATATGCGGCGTCTTCAACACAGGATGTCCCGCGAGGGACATGCAGTCCCAACGCATATCATCGGTCAAGACGAACACCACGTTGGGGCGTGCTTCGGCGCCGAGTGCACCGGCCGTCATGGCCAGCAGCCATACCAGCACCCAGGCCCCGGCTCTCAGCCTATTCCACTCCTTTGCACCCGCTTGCCGCACGATCTTGTCTGATTTCTGTCCCATGATTCCCCTTTCTCGTGGTCTCGCGTGCTGGCGTTCCAATCTCGTCGCACGTCGCCCGCTTCGTCGGGTACGGTGACGGCTTTTCGAGAAAGAGCCTAACAACTAAGCGGCGACTCCGCGACCAGCGCGGGACTCACCCGGCCGGCCACAGCGGCAGACAGTCGGCCACCGCCGCGGACCACGTCGCGGGCCGGCGGAGGAATAACCGTTCCGCGACCTTTCGCACACGGCAGCGTTGAGACTCCTGCAGATAGTCCACCTTGCTCTTGCCGTCGATGCGGGCCAGGCAACAGGCCGCAAAATGGTCAACGGTCCGTGCCACCAGCGCACCAAATTCCCTTGCTCCCATCACCGGCTTCACGATGTCTTCGTAGGCATGCCAGAAAACGAACGTCAGCCGAACGTAATCCCACCACCGTGCCTCCGCTCGGACGGCCTTCAACACGAGATGCGAGAGAAAGAAGCCCAGATCAAATGCCGGATCTCCGAAATGTCCCACCTCGCAGTCCACCAGGGTCACCCGATCGGCCGACACCAGCAGATTCTTGGGACTGTAATCGCCATGGACCAGACAACAGACGTGCTCGTCGACCGACGCGATGATCCGTTCGAGGTGAAGGGCCAGATCCTCGCGCTGGCGCGCGACGTGCCGGTAATAGGGGTCCAGCCGCAGCGCATCGAAAAACGTCCGATCGGCCAGACCCGCCGCCGACTCGGCATCGTGCCACGTCGTGGCATGGAGACTTCCGAGCAGCGAACCACAGGCGCTGGCCACTTGCGGCTCACAGGCTCCAGCCAGCAGTTGTTCTTTCCATACCTGGTGCGGGGGTGCCGCCGTCATGGCGAAGGCGAAGTTCTCGGCATCGCAAAAGAGCACTTCGGGAACCCCTACGGCCAGCCCCTCGTTCGGCAAACGAGCGGGCTCCCGCTGCAACGCTCGGCCAGCGATCTTGAGGACCTCCACTTCGCGCAGAATCCGCGTCACACTGCAGAACCACGGATCCGCCACCCGCAGCTGTTCCCGTGCCTGCTTCAGGACGAACCGGGGAAGCCCCCGCGCGTCGGCCACCAGCAACACCACATTGGATACACCACCGGCCAGCTCGCGAATTCGCACCTCTTCCTGAGACGCAATGCGCCCCGTGGCGCGGAGGTAGTCTTGGGCGGTTTGCTCGTCGATCCAGATCACAGCAGTCTACCGTTTGCGCTTGATCGTGCGCACCGCACCGGCCGCCCACAAGCCTGCCACCTGCGGCGGCGTACCGCGGTACACGGCCGCAAACACCTGGTCGAAGTCCTGGCCGCTTCGCAATCCATTCAACAGCGCAAGAAAGGTGCTGTTGTTCCGCATCAGCGATTTGACGAAGCTATACGATGCGACATCCGACTGCTCGGGCGACAGCTTGCCCGTCATGAAGTCGTCCGGACGCGCCATAGCCGCCAGGACACTGCCGAGCTCGTTCTCCCATTGGGCCACGCGGCTGTCCTTGGGCGCGATCCGGCTCGCCACCGCTCGCCCGGCACCCTCGGCAAACCAGCGCGGAACGCCCGCGCCGAGACTCGCCACGTAGACACCCGTCACTTGCTGTGCGGCGAGCGCGGGAAACGAGAGCTCTTCTTCGCGCGGCGGAATCACGGCGCCGTAAGCGTCCACCACGGTGAACTGCCAATGGCCTCGCCACTCCGGCGGAATCTGACGCTTCTCCACCATCTGGCCGAACTCGGCATAATCGTACCGCTGCGCGAACACAAACAGAGTCATCCTTCCTTTCACCAGCGGCTGGTCTTCCGGGATCGCCAAGACGTCCGCGATACGCGGCAACACACTTTCCACCTGCTTTCCCAATCCCTGCAAGGTCGCTTCGCCTACATTCCCCAGCAGGAGGAAATTATCCGTCTCAACTCGCTCCGCAGCGACATTGGGCATGCCCAACCGCCAGTTTTGCACGGCGAGCCGGGCTCGCTCGTCCGTCAATTCCTCGTGGCTTGACGATCGGGCCTTCGCCAGTGCGGCGACCTGGTTCACATTCAGGTTCGCGTCACCACCATCGTACGTCGCCCCCTCCTCGATCCACTTTTCAAACCGACCCACAATGTCGTCCGGTATCGGCGGTCGCCCCATCGGCATCCGCGGTTCACCGCCCAGCCCCTTCAGCCGTTGGATTAACAGGCTGTTGGCCGGAGCGCCAGGTACCAGCGGCGGACCACTATCGCCACCGCGGAACAGCTGACTAAACGTCGTCATGTTGAAGTTACCGCGAGCATTCTGCGGGTTGACGTGGCAACCCACACAGTTCGCAGCCAGCACGGGGGCAATTTCCTTCGCATAACTGACGGATTCCTTACCCGTGGAACGGACCACTGCCAAGGCCTTCGGCTCCGCCACCTCAGCCTGTGGCGCCAGCGATCGTAAGCTCGCCTGCTCGCTGTTCCCGTCAAACTTGGCCCCCTCCTTGATCCACCGCTTCAACAGGGCGAACTCCGCCTCTGACACCTTACCACCGCCGCGCGGCATGTCTCCCGTCTCGATCACTTCGACCAGGCGGCTGCCCATATCGTCGCCAGCAAAAACGACGACGCCCGCGGGTGGGCCCTTCATCAGCTGCGCGTAGCTGGCCATGCCGAAATCTCCCCGCGCATTGTCCACGTGGCACCTGCCGCACTTGGAAATCAATAGCGGGGCGACCTGCTTCGCAAAGCTGACCGGCTCTTCGCCGCCCCCCGCCGCCCCCGGTTTCTTCAACTCCGGGATCTCCACGCCCTGCTCTTTCAGCTTCTCGCGAGCCGTCACCAGCCGGCCGTACAAGGGTTCAAGCAACTCCAGCAGTTCCTCGTCTTTGGTATCGGCGAGCTTCTGAAAGTCCTTCTGGATGGCCTGAACATCCGTAGCGGATTCTTTCCAGCGCTGCTGGGCATACAGCTGCCCCGCCTTGCGCAGACGATTGTTCAGCGTTTCCAGCTGTCGCTTCTGAGCGGCCGTCGGTGCGGCGCCTAACGAACCACCTACCAGCGTTGCCACTATGATCAGGACCCCGAAAGGCCACCATACCGTTCGCTTGCCGACGCCCGGACGATGATCGGGGGACAAGGCGCAGTATCGATCTTCCCGAACATGCGGTACGTTCATCGAGTTCCTCGCGCAGACAGACATTCCGCCAGCTTTGGATCGCTTCGGCGCCGGGTTACTGTTCGCCCGCGCCCCCGACGCGAATGCTCTCAATTATGGTCGAGACGATTCCGGCCGGCAATGAATGAGTCGGTTCGCCGGAAGGCGGTAAATCGGCTTACAGGGCGGGCGGAGACACTGCGGCGTCCGCAGGCTGTTCCTCTCGAGCCAACGAGACGGAACGCCGAGTCGGTCGATATCCGTATTCAATGGCAAACCACTCGGCAAACCGCTCACGGTCGCGATAGCTGCTGTTGCGATGGTCGACTAGATGCCCGAGTTCGTGAATGAGGACATTGTTGAGATAGAAATCCTCGATCGCCTCTTTCGTCCACTCGAGCCGCCAGTTCGAGGCCCCCTCCTGAACCCATCGCCCGCCGAACATGCGGGCTTCGTTATAGACCGCCGGGCGTGGCGGTTGAGCGTAGTGCTCGATCAGCCCCTCCTCGACCGGATACAGGTAAATCGCCGTACCCCACTGCATTCCGTAACAGGGATACGACTGCTTCTTACGGGTCATGCGGCTGAACTGCACCACTTCCAAGTCACGTACGAAACGGTCGGGAAGCTCCGCGAGCCGCTCCCGCACTTGCGTCGGGGTCAATACGTGCCGGTATCCCTCGCCCGCCGGTTGCACCACGCACCGATAGCGACCGTCGGAGCGGTGGGCCGGCTCGTGCCAATCCTCAGGAGGAATGAATGACGCCCGCGACTGACTCGGCACTCCCCGAGCACGCTTGCCCAACGCCGCCAAGCTCCGGTCCTTCGAACGCACAACCTGACGGTAGCCTCCTGCCGAGTAGGCACGGTGCTTCGGATTGGTCGATCGAAATCGTGACATAGCGACAGCCGTGCAGTGTGCGACCACACGAACGCCAAACAGGTCCACAGAAAGTACGTGAATCGATCCCTCGAGCCATCAACGCGGGCAACTCCCAGACTGACCGCCAACCTTCGCCACAACCATGTGGAAAAGCCAAATGCATACTAGGAGCGATTCGAGTGAAATTTCAAGTGAACGCCGCAAATACAGCCATATCATTAGTTTACGACAAATCACCACGAGTGATTGCACCGTCCGGGTCGGAGACTTCGCGCCTCGACGGGCTCGGAACCCTTGCGCGCTCCGCCACGAGGGGGCGCAGCTCCGGCGCAAGTGAGTAGCAGAAGTCGTCAGAGTGGCGAGCGAGTCGACGCCGCCAGCACCGTGCAGCGGCTACACCGCCGCTGGTCGGAACTCTCGCGAATTCCGCTACGGTATCGAGTCTGGCGAGTTCCGCCGCGAGCGAGCTCTAATCCGATTCTTCTTCGGACGGCTGAGGCATACCCACGCGACGGAACAGATCGTCGCGGACGCCACTGTCGCTGATGAGTTCACTGAGGAACTCAGGCAAGGTCATCTTGCCCCAACGTACGGCCTGGCGCAGTGCATACGAGACGGGGGAGTGCGGCTCGGTGCGGCTGAAGAAATCGGCGACCTGCAATAGCTGCCGAAACGCCACTTCGCGATTCATGCCTTTGCCCGACGTGGCTCCAGCAGTCTCCCCTCCTTCACCACCGCTGGCACCCTCGGTGGCATCGCCGGTCCCACCGACCGCCGCCTCTGCGTCTGCGGACTGCAGCACGCTTTGAGCGATCGTTTGGACCTGGTCGCGAACATCGGCGAGAGCGCCGCGGATCGCGGACGTGGGGGGCGCCACGGAAGACCCACACCGGGTATCCAGCGCTTCACTCAGCTGGAAGAACTCGTCGATGGCCTGTTGCAGGTCCTCCAAGAGCGTCCGAAAGAACTCGGCCGGTGTCGCCCGGACACTGGCGTCGAACATTTGCAGCGACACGGCCCCGCGATCAAGCCGCTCGGCCTGCCTATCGGGATCCAGTTTATCGAGTTCGACGGCGGACCTATGGTCGGCGATCGATAAGGCGGCTCCGTCCCCGGCGACGGTGACAGGGATGCGATAGATGGGGTCGATCAGCGCACCTTCGCTTTCGTCCCCGTTCAAGCCGGTGAGCTGAGCGACCGTCGTCGCATGTCCATCCTCGTCGGGGCGCGGGTGGATGTCATCCCAATACTGGTTGACGAGTTCCCGGGTCAGCCGGAAACCGTCGCGCAGCCCGGCGAACCCGTGCAGCCGGGCCAGGGACTCGATCAACCAGGCGGCGATCCACAGATCCTTGGAGTGATTGGAAATGGTCTCGGTGGCCCGTTCGTAGACATTTTTCCAGTCCGGGCGTTCCGCGGGCGGTTCCTCTCCCACCGTCCGCGCGCTCATGATCTTCTTTTCGGCGGCGCGGGCGGATTCCCGGGCATCCTTGACAGCCTGATAAACGGCCCGGAGGGCCGAGTCCTCTTTTAGTTCCGCTCCCGCAGGACTTTCATCCGAAATGGGCGCGAGCAGGCGCGCAAAATCAAGTATTTCCGGTGTGGCCATGAATGTTCCCTTGCGTTCACTCGGCACCCATGCGACGCAAGGAACGAGCCAACTGTTCCAGAACCTTGGCATGCATCCGGCTAGCCCAGCTCTTGCTGATGCCTAGCAGATTGGCGGCCTCCTGAAGCGTCGCACCTTCGAAATATATCGTGCGGATCAGGCGCCGTTCGGGAGCCGGAAGCGAATTTACCATCTCGGAGAGCTTTTCGGAGATTTCCCGTCCGGCAACCATGGCCGAGGGAGTCGCACGCGGGTCTTCGAGCACGGAATCGCGGAGGCCGCCTCGTTCCTCGTCAACTCCGGACGCAAGATAGACGACGGCCAGCTTTTCCGAAACACCGCGAAACCACTTGGCTTGAGAGGCCAACGAGTCGTCGGCGGCACCGCGGGCGGTCTCTTCCTGCAGCGCCTCGTTGGCCATCCGCTCGTATCGCAGCCGGTTGTAACGAGCCCGGCTGGTCCAGCTCATTTTCGAGATGCCATCGTAAATAGCACCTCGAATCCGGTAATACGCAAAGGTCGTAAATTGCGTACCAACGGCAGGATCGAACTCCCGCGCCGCCTCGGCCAACCCCACTTGACCGTAGGCGATCAAATCATCCAGATCGACGGGAACAGGAACATTGCGATTGATATTCAGAGCGAGGGAACGCACCAGCGCCTGGCCATCGTCGATCAGTTCCTTTACCGACCGAGGTTCGGCCCGCCGTTCACCGCCTGTCGCGGGCGCCGAATCCTCCCTGTCCGACTGCTCCGGCTGGCCGTGCCGCACTTCGCTCATGGCGCCACCTCGCATAGTCGTTTCCAAAAGGCCTGTATCCGTTCCTGGGATCGGGGGTCTTCAAAGAGGGTTACCGCAATGTGACGCGTCATGCGATCCCACAGCGCAGACGACTCGACCATCCGCCGGTACCGCAGCCGCAGGACCGCCTCGACGAGTTCCGCGACGGTTTCGACGGTCAATCCTTCTCCCGCCCGTTTGCGCGCGACGGCAGCCAGTTTACGCAGTTCGTCCGGTCCCAACGGCTCGTCGGCGCTCGACAGCTCCAGTGTCGCCTGCAGGACTTCGTCCAGAAGTTGCTGGCTCTCGTTCTTCGCGCTTGCTCGCGGCTCGGCTTCCTTTTCGACGGAGGCGCGGTTGCCGGCTGAGTCCGCTGAATGTCCCGACGCCATGCCTGCACTCCCTTTCCCTCGCGCCTTGTCTCGCCATCAGAGAGATCAGTTCTTCCCCCAGTACCTGAACACGACCATGCCGATGAGCGCGACGACGAGGCCGAAATCAATGGCCATCCCGAACTGTGACAGGGCATGATAGCGGTCGTCCTGCCGCCACGCCTCGGGTGTCCACTCGAGCTCTTCTTCCATGTCGAGCATTTTCTCGAACACATTCCGAACAAAAGCCTGCCGATCCTCGGTGTCGCCCGTCGCGGCAAAGTAGCAGCCGTTGAACAGGAACGGCCGGTCGTCCGTTTCTTTGGCGCTGGGATCGACGCTGAAACCGTGCAACAGGATGTTGCGGAGCCGAGCTCGCAGCTCGCTCCGGATCTTGCACAACAGCATATACAGTCGGGCATTACCTGGTTTGTTCAATCCGTCCCGATCCCGGAACAAGTTGTACACCCAGTCTTCGAAAGCCCCGCAAGCATGGGACGAAAAGGCGTCGATGCTCTCGGCGGTGGGAGCGTTCCAGACGTCGAAACCCTTGCCAAACCGGTTGGCCTTCGCCTTGCTCATGCCGACGCGGCGGACGAGTTCTCCGAAGCCACTTTCCTGCTCCATGCCGGTCACCAGCGCGGTGACGGGGCACAGCAGTTGAGTCGACTCGCGAATGGTCTCCAGGTCGCTGCGGATGGCTGCCGGAATGTCTTTGGCCACCATGACATTCTGAATGACCTCGAAGGGCAACAGGACGAGCACACCGTTCATGGGACAGACCGGCCGCCTCGATCGATGCAGCAATTCGCAGAGGTAGTGCAACCGCTCCGATTCGAGATCGGCATCGTGTCGGGACAGGACACTGGAACCCCCCGCCGAGACGGGCGCGTTTCCACCGGAACGACCGCCGCCCGCAGCCGCGCCGGGAACGAGTGTCCCGCGCAGCGCGTTGCTTTCCGGTTCAGCAGGGGCATCGGCCCCGAAGTCCATAGCCCGGGAGGTGTCGCGCACCGCGCCTCCGCCGCCGGCTACCATCGTGCCCCGCAGATTGGCGGCGGGCTGCATGGTCGAGCGCAGATCGGCCGGAGCCGCCTGGCGCGCCCCTTCGGCGCCTCGCCCCAGCTGATGAAGCTTGCCCAGCCGTCCGGTCGCCAGGCACGTCAGATAGATGGCCCGATCATTGGCATACCATCGCAAGGGATGGACACCCATCGGCGTTTCTTTGACGATCCATTCAAATCCTGTCCCTCGGAACAGCGATTTCGCCAATCGGTCGTCCGGCGCTCCCACGACCAGGAAAATCGGCATGGAAGCGATATCGATACCATTGGCCTGCAGGGCCGCCAGCCCTTCGCGCCAGGCCGCGTCGATGTCCGGAAACCTCGCCGTATCGCCTTCCAGCCACAACCGCAGCCAGTAATAAACGACGACCGGAATGACAAAGACGAGCACCACCACCATTCCGAAGGTGGGAGTCATCAAGTAATGGCCGATCGACGCCGCGCCGCGACCCTGCGCGTTGTAAATGACTCCGATTGCGGCGAGCGTACAGATCAAGAGCACAAAGAAGACCAGCACCGCCGCTCGGCCCGGCAACGACAGCCCCAGCATGCGGCGCGGCGACGAAATCACCCACATCGGCACCGCCAGCAGCCAGCGCACGGGGGTGGTGATCACTCGAAACAGCTGTCCCAACACGTTCACGTTGTCGTTCCTTGGCCATAGAACAGTACCAATCCAACCAGCCCTGCAATCGCGGCCAGCACGATTCCCAGCAAGGCGGTACCGATCAAACGATAACGGCCTTCCAGCGGAGGAGCTCCTTCACCGGGACGAGGCGATTCCGTGATCGGCGGACGCCCCTGGCCGAGTTGTATGGATTTGGCCGTTTGACTGGCCCACGCTTCCAGGTTGGGTGGCAAACCCAGCTGATCGGCCAGAAACGCGGAGGCCGCATCCCGATACAGGCCCCGGAATCCCAGCACGACGCACACGTAGAAGACCTCGAGCGCATCCCGCCGCGTCATCCGCCCGGCTTCCTGCGATTTGGCATAGAACAGCGTCGCCCGGTCGCGCGAATTGAAGACTTCGACTTCTAGCGCGTTTTCCTTCCACCACAGGCGGCCTTGCCACGGCGCCTCGATCAGCACATCGTCGATCCAGGCCACCAGGGCGTATTTGGCCAGTTCCCAGTCCTGTTTCTGTCCCAGATGGGCCTCGGCGTTGCGTAGCCAGTTGTTGATGACCGTGCGCTCTTCCGTGGGACTCGGTGAATCGTTATTGCCGATCCGCTCCAGCAGCCCGAGCACGTGCAGGAATATCGGATCAATCGCAGCAGCAAAGTTTGGTGTCATGCTTGTTGAGTTGGCACGGCGAACAGGGCAAATTCCAGCACGCTGCGTTTTCCCTGAGCCGCGACCTCGAGTTTCCTTTGTCCCTTGAGGGTCGCCAGATTACTGATCAGCTCTTCCTTGAAGCGAATGGCCAGTGTCTGCGTCGCCAAAACGTCTTTCCAGGCCGCCGCATCGCGACGGACTTCATAAAAGACCCAGCCCTGACGCGTGGGGAGTGCCCGAGGCGGCTGAGGCAGGTCGACCAGATTCACTCCCGGAATACCGTGCTTGAAGATCAGGTCGACCTGCTGTGCGCTCCCCATCTTCCAATCCAGATTGCCCGGCCGCAACAGGTCACGGATCTCGCGATCCCCTGCGCCAGCCCCGTTGACCCCCACGTACCAGTTCCAGCCCGCATGAAGCCATTTCGGTTCGATCGACACCTCCATGCCCCGGTCGACACCGTGGAAGAACCGCTGCTCGAACTCCAGCCGCCGTCGCGTCCCGATCATCCGCTCGATCTGTACCTTTACCCACTTGAAGATCCGTGCCAGATCGTCGTGATCATAGACCGGTACCTGAGGAGTCCGGCGAGTGTCGTCGAAAATCGCGAGCTGCCCGACCAGCCGGCATAGCTCGGTGTATGCCACCAGCGGATGTACGGACGAAGCGAAAGCCAGACATCCCAACGTCCCCGCCCCCTGATTGAGCCCCATCAGCATCATCAAATCTTCGAGGTCCCCTGGCTCCTGGCTGGCCAGTGTCGTGCCCCGTTGCACGACACGATCTCCGAGCACTTCCATTTTCTCGCCGAGGATGTCGTAGATCGCACGCACGACACCCAACCCGAGCGGGGGCCAGGCCTGGATGTTGACTACGGGAGGAAAATAGTCGTCGTCCAAGCGCGGAACCGCTTCTCCTTCGCCCGCGCGTTTGACTCGGGCCAGCGGGAGAACTTCCCACCCTGCGAACTCATCCGTGGACAACAGCAGGCGACCGTTCAATTCGCGGAAGGCCAGCTCCTGGTCATTTCCTCCTCGGCTCTCGTCGGCGACCGCCACTTCGGATTCAAAATAGCGGGCTTCCGGCGTGCGGCGGGGCGTTACATTGGGTCGTCCCAGCACCAGCTTGGGAACACCGATGTAGACCGTTACCTCCGTCTGGCGCTGAAACGCCTCCTTGAGATCCCGGCGGTCCGGCTCGCGGCCCCCCTCGAGCGACACCACGGTGCCGTCCTTCATCCGGGCCTGGAGGCGATTGATCTGAATCTGGTAATTTGCCAGGGCTTCCTGGCTGATCTCGACGGCGTGGACTCCGTAGTGATAATGGTTCGCCCACTGGTGACTCGTCGCCAGCAGTTCGCTCCAGTACCGCTCCGCCGCCTGAAAATGGTGAGGGCGCAGGAAGAGACCTTCGGACCAGTGCACGGGCAGATGATGCATGAACGCTTCCGGCAGTCACAACACGCAATTTGCGAAACAATTCCCGCTGGTGTCCCGGCTTCGGGAGAAGACGTGGAGATAGCCGTCGCGATTTCACCGCGGCCCAGCCCGCTCGCCCTGGCACCCCGACGCTCCGGGGCAACCCAGCGCCGAGCCACTTTTCTAACGTCATGACGCCTGAATAGGAATATCACTCCCCGCGAAAATGCCGCGGCGGGCAGACCAGTTCACAATTGCCACTCCCCGCCAGGACACGATACGATACCCGATGCCTCGCCGACCGGATGGGGCCGCGCTGGCACTCTGTCTGCCACGTCGTTTACTGCCATCGGGCTGCCACCAGTTTCCGGTACCTCAGGACCGCTAGCCTCATGAGTCGCTTTTCCGATCGCTCGCCGCCGACCCGCCGCCAATCCTGGAAACAGCGGGGCGTGTCGACGGGCCGTGGTGCCCCACCCGCTGAACTGAAGCACGTGGGCCGATGGCTCCTGACCGCCTTGCTGGCCGCGCTGATTGGCGTCTTCGTGTGGGTGCTGTGGCCCGAGAATTGGGGACTGCGCCACTTGGTCGTGGTCCCGGTCGGCTCCACCGATCAGCTCATTCTCCCGCCGGCAGCCTTCGCGCGCGAAGACATCCTGGCCCTGCGCGACGTGGCGAATGTGCAGGTTCATGACGCCTCACCCGAGGCCCTCGACGCGTCCAATCTCGACGCGTACGTCGAAAAAGCCGCCCAGCTGGCCCGCCGCCCGCAGGAGGTGCTCTTCCTGTACCTCGCCGCCCACGGCATCGGCGACGACGGCCAGGCCTATGTCGCCTGCAGCGACTTTGCGCGGGTGCAGGGGGCTGGGCGGTACGACATGAGACAACTGCTCGCCCGCGTGGAGCGTTCACCGGCGGCCTTCAAGCTGGTCGTCGTCGATGCAGGGCACCTGGACTACGACCCCGCGTTGGGAATCGTCGGGAACGACTTTGCCCGAAGCGTCGTCGAAGCCGTCGCGCAGCTGGACAGCCAGGAGCTTTGGGTGCTGCTCGCCGCGGGGGGGTCCCAGGTCAGCGCGGTATCGTACACTGATCAACGGACGGTGTTTGGCAAGGCCGTCTCCGAGGCGCTGGCGGGCATACCGAACGAGCCTGCTTACGGTGGCAACGGCGATCCGTATCTCGATCTTCGGGAGTTCTACGACTATGTTTCGCAGAGCTGCCGCGGCTGGTATGGCGATGCCTTGCCGGACTACCAGACTCCGATTCTGGCGAGGGCCGGCCGAGGACTTTTCGCGGACATCGCATCCCTCGAAGGAGGACCATACCGGTTGCTCACGATTCCCCCGCCCAAGCCTCCGGCGGGAGACGAGAGCGCCAAGCCGGACGCGCCGGCAAAGACTGACGCGCCACCGCCCCCGGCCAACACGGCGCCGGCTGCCTCCGGTGCCAATCCGTCTGCCGCCGGGCCACCCGCCGGAGGTTCCACGCCGCGGACTCAGGCCGCCAGCACCGGCAGACCATCGCCGAGCGAGTGGAGCGCGGGACTCGGGCCGGTCTGGGCGCCCTCGGGCTTGATGGCGCTGCAAGCCGCGCCTCCCGCCGCCAGCGCCAATCCTGCCACCGCAGCGGCCCCGGCAAGTACGCAGCCAGCCACGTCGGCCGCTCCCGCCGCTGCCGGCACTCCCGCTGCTCCCGCGGCAGCGTCCGGCGTGTCGCCGGCGACGACTCCGCCTCCCGCGGCGACCGGTTCTTCCACCCCTGCGGCCGCTCCTACGGCCAGCCCGACGACCGCCGGGGAGACCGCGCCCGGCACCACCGCACCGACCGCCACGGCTCCGGGAACCAATGCGTCCCCGGCCGCCCCCGCCACCGCGCCGCCGGCAGTCTCGCCCGGCCCCGACGGCAAGCCGAATCCGCGGGCCCTGTACCACCAGCAGCTGCGCAATCCGTTGGAGCGACTGTGGACAGTGCGAGACCGATTGCGAAATCGCGAATCGGCAACGCACCTCTCGCCCGTCGATTTCGCGCCGCACGTCTGGCGCGAAGCGGAGGCGTGGATGGTGTATTTTGAACGACGTCTGACGGCCAGCCCGTTTCCCGCGGACGGCAGCCCTCCCCTCGACGACCGCGGATCCGTGCTGCGGGACCTCGAAGTGCTGACCGAGAATCTCGAGCGACTCCTGGCGGCCATGAACCAGGGCGACACACCCCGCGGCCGTGACGAACAATCGGTAGGAGCTCGGTTGCTCGACGCTTGGCGAAATCGGTACGTCCCGGAGCTGTTGGCAGTCGACGACCAATTCGCACGCGAGAAGCCCCCCGAACTGCTCGAAGCGAGGGATGCCGTGCGGCAGCTGCACGATCTGACCTACCGGGCTGTCGATTTCGTGCGGTGGTTCGGCCACTCCCATACGACACTCAGCGGCTTTGTCGCCTTCAGCCAGCCCATCGCTGGTCATCTGGACGACATCGGAGCACTGATGGCCGAGCTTCGCAGCCTGGAGCAGAGCCAACTGTCCGTGGCGGACCAGGGGCGTTTGCGCCAGTTCGTCCTGACCCAACGGTCCCTGGCCAGCAAGCAGCAGGAACTGGCGGCCAAGATCGCCGCCTTGCGCGAGGACGCCCTGGCGCATCGCTTCGATCATCTGGCTCAGCGCCGCATGGACGAATTGCTGTCGACCCCGATGCTGGCAGGTCCGCAGCGGCTGGCCTTGTTCGATGCGCTGCGGCAGTTGTCGTCGTTGGCCGCCTCGCCGGTTCCCCCTTCCGGGGCAACTGGGCTGCGTCCGCCACCCCAGGTGACGATCCGCTGGAGTTCCGTGGCTGCCTGCCTGGCGCTGGAACTACGTCTCGTGCGCTGGATCGACCCGAATACCGCGGCGTCGTTGGAACGATATGTCGCGAATGCGACGGCGGCCAGCGACCTGCTGCAGGACAGCGACACCGCACGCGCCGCCGAATTCTGGACAAACTACCGGGCGGCCGTGGCTGGGCTGCGCGTTTTTTACCAGGGCTTGCGGCAGCCCGGACCGAACGAGTTTGCGTTGCATCTGGTCGATCCGCGCGATGCGACTTTCGTGGATCCGCGGCAGTTTCCGCTGCCGCGGTTCCGGATCGAAGTCGAGCGTCCCGCGAGCCTCCGCATCGAACCGCTCGCCAGCAGCGTTCGTCTCGAACCGCAAGGGGACGTCACCGTGAGTGCCACGTTGGTGGCCAGCCGTCCTAATCTGCTCGATACGCGCGTCCTGGCAACGAATGCGGACGGTCTGGTCCAGCTTGAACTGCTGCCGGATTCCGAAGAGTCGCCGGCCCAGGGCGGCCTGTATCGAAAGACGCTGCACTGGCGCGTGGCCGCCCGCCGCAGTGGGTTGCCCGAGAACAAGCATACGACATCTGTGCGGCTCGCGGCCACCTTGGGACAGCAGGAAGTCGAGGCCCTGATCCAGGTCGAACTCCCCCAACCGAACCGCGTCGACGTGGTCTTCACTCGCGCAGGCATTCCCGAGACGTATTCCGACCGCGGCGATACCACCGACCTCCGGCTGCTTGCGAACCGCGACACCCGGTTCGTCTGTTCGCTGATCAACCGCCACGACCGCGATAAAACGGTCGAAGTCGCTGTTTACGCTGTAGCACCGCAACCCCGCCGGTTTTCCCAAGTGCGAATCGGCCGGTTCGATGCCGCCATTCGACGGGCAGTGTACGACGACGCCGCTCGAGTCTTCCAGGAAGGCACGCTCGTCGCCAAGTCGGCGAAACCGATCGAACTGAAGGGGGTCGATCCGAATCGTCCGGGAGAGGTCCTCGTGCCGGTAGACTTTGTCCGGCCATCGGCCGCGGCGCCCCCTCCCGCGGACCCCGCGGGAGCGGCGAAGCCTCCGACGGCCGCGCCGGCTCCTCCGCCTGAACCGATACACGGGTTGGTGATCAAGATCACCGATGTCCAAGACCGCCAGCGCGAGTGGCTGCAGTGGATCGAACTGACGCCCCTCTCACCTCGCGAGTATCTCGACGCCGAGATCGGCTACAACCAGGCCCAACAGCAAATCATCGCTCGCTTCACGCCCAAGATCCGGGACGCCCAGGGACGCCCCTTGCTACCGGGCGGGGAACCTCTGGAAATCAACTGGGATGCCAGCGGAGCGGACCTGCCGCCGCAAGGGAAGCAGCTATTGAGCGGCAAGCTCGACGCTGCTTCGCCCTCGCCTGTCACCGTACTCAGCGCCCAGGCGCCGCCGGATGGTCAGGCTCGCGAAGTGAAAATCGCCGTCGACGGTTTCCCCCGCGCGTTCCTGTACAGCGTGACCTGTGCCCGCAATCCGGCCGCACCGCCGATCATTCCCGGTAAGGATTTGGCGCGCGAACGAACCGCAATCCGGATCGAAAGCGTGCGGGTGGCCAACCAGCTGAAGATTTACCACTTTCCACCTCACGTGCGGCGACCTCCCCCGTTGCCGGACGCAAAGGGCCCGCAAGAGGAACATATTGACTTGCAGCGCCGTCAGCCCGCCTTGTTTGCCGGCCCGGCTGACCTCTTGCTGGTTCAACTGCAGGCTGACGCGCCGCTGGACGCGTTTACCAACGAGAGCGACCGAATTCAGGTTAAGCTCGAGATCAACAACCTGACCCGCGACCTGCGGGCCACGCGCGACTTCACGCCGGCGTTTGTCAACTGTGGTCCAAGCGGATTGCTCGAGCTGCACTCTCAACTCAGCGACATCGTTGTCCCACTCGATATCGGTTCCCTATTGAATGCGGAAGCGAGTGTCATCACGAACATTCGCTTCAGTGATCAGACACGGTCCGATCGGGTCGACGTCCGGCTCGATGGCGACACACCCATCATACAAGCCATGGACCTGCCGCGCGACGTTAACAAAGACTCGCCGCTGCCGATCACGTTTCGGGTGGCAGATTTCTCGGGGGTGACCAAGGTGGTCTATGCGCTGTCGCGCGATGGCTCGGTGCGGCTGGACGACGCCAGCGCCACGACACGCGCCGTCGAACCGACTCGCGATGAAGCGCGGCGATTCGTGTTCACCGCGACGCTGGATACGAAGGACCTCGCCGTCGGCAGCCACCTGCTGGTCGCGAAAGTCGTCGATCCGGTGGGGCGAGAAAGCGAGCTGATCAGCCGCCCCTTCCGCATCGTCCAGCCGGTCGTCATTCCCCCGAAATTTGAAGTTCGCGGGCGAGTCCGCTCGGGTCGAGCGGCGGTGAGCGGCAATCTCGTTGATCTGACCATTGAAGGAGCCGAGCTCCCCACGCGCCCCGTCCCGCTGCAAGGCGACGGTAGTTTCGTGGTCTCCGACCTGAAACCCGGCGAGTACACCTTGAAAGCCAAGGGGTTTGTTGGCAACCGCGAACGGTCCAAAGAGGTCAAGGTGAAGGCGACGGACGTCAAGCTGCGCATCAGCCAGGACGTCGATCTCGCGGGGTAAGGCCGAGCCCGGCTAGGGCCGAACCTGTTCGACCAATCCTCGCATGGCCGTGGCAATCCGATCTTCGATCTCACCCGACCAGCGAAAGGCGGGACGACCGTACTCGTACAGGTTGGATCCGCCTTCGTACCCCCCTTCCAGCCAGACTCGATGGGAAGGGATGTATGCGATCATATCGTCCGCGTAGCCGCACACCCACGTTCCCGGCCCGAATTCCCGTTTGAACCGGAGCGCGTAGTCGACGACGGTTTCCGCGCCCATCCCCAGCACCAGCCATTCCGTGCCCAGCTGCCAGGCGTGCAGCGGATAAGGATAAGAAGGCGGGAACGATTCACCGGCGTCCAGCTTCTGAAGCATGCGCGCCGCCCACCGGGCGCGGATCGCGTTCGCGTCCTGCATGGCCGCGTGCAGCTCGCCGCGGTCGACTACCTTGAGGTACGGCAGGTCGACATAGGTGAAAGCCGAGCGGATTCCTGCCGACACATCGCGCAGCGGCTCGGTCAACGCCTCCTGGACTGCGACGGCCAGCATATGACCATAGCGATGGCAGAGTTCGACGCTGCGGCGCGGCAACGGGTTCTGATCGCCGCCGCACGTGTTCACAAACATCGCCTGGGCACCGGGGTACCTGGCCTCGATCTCCAGCTGGGCAAAGCCGGGATAGTCGCCGCACCACGTAAGAAAACTGAGGGTCGTGGGATGACAGGCATAACCGAAGAGCACCGCGGCTACCTTCCCGTCGGGCCGAGTCACCTGCAGCACGGGTACGGTATGATCGACGGGACCGGCCAGCGGCAGGCCTTTCGCCAGCAGCTCGGGCACGTCGGCTTCGCGGTTGTTGCGCCGGTTCACCGCGAAAGTCGTCCGCCCCTGGCCCAGTTGCAGTCTGGCCGGCGCCAGAGCCCCGAGCGACTCTCCGACCAGCACCACGGTCCGGGCGATCATTTCCTGCGTATACTCGTCGACCAGGGCGACCTGCTCCGCTTCTACCGGATAATAATCAACCAGGTCGTCCCCGAGCCGCGGGCCGCAATGGTTGTGTGAAAACGTGAACATCACCTGGTGGCGTTCCAGCCCGAACTTCTCGCGGAGCTGCATGAACACCTGGTCGCTCATGCTGCGAGGCACCCCCTGGAAGTCGCTCGTCACCAGCACAACTCGCCGGCCGGCCGGGTCCTGCAGCGCAAGCGCCTTCATCCAGAGGTCGTGCAACTTGCCGTCGGGTGGCCGTTTCGACCCGTAACCGGCTAGCCACACGGACGTCCGAGGCGTGAGGACCGCCCTGGCGGTTCCCGCCTGCCAAGGAAATCGCCGGGATGCGTCCGAGCCCGACGGTTCCTGGGCGAGCCCCTCGGGGCACCGCCCGATGGCCCCGGCCACAGTCACGGAGGCAGCGGCCCGCCCCAGAAACTCGCGACGACTGCAGAAATCTGTCATGTTTCTCCGCTCCTCTCGCTGGTACTTGTTTCGCTGGTACGTCGCAGATGGCGACCCGGCAAAGGCCCTGGCGGCAGCGCCATGGGCTGCCCGTCGCGGAAAATGAGTACGCCATTGACGAATACGGCGCGCAAGCCTTCCGTCAGCTGCGCCGGCTTCTTCAGGGTCGCGCGATCCGTCACCTGTTGTGGATCGAAGACGACCACATCGGCACAGGCGCCCGCGCGCACGATGCCGCGATCCGCCAGTCCGAATCGCCGCGCCGCGAAGCCGCTCAGCTTGTAGACCGCTTCCTCGAGCGTAAACAGGCGCCAGTCCCGGACACATGGTCCCAACAACCGACCCGCCGAGCCATACAAGCGAGGATGCACGACCGCGTCGTCGAAGTAGATTCCGTCACTTCCCATCATGTACAAGTCGTGTTGCAGCATGGGACGCACCCAGGAATCGTCCCCGCCGTCCACGACGCACAGGACTGCCAGGCGCTCCTCGATCAGCAGATCACACAGGGCATCGACAAGCGGAACGCCTCGGTCCGCCACGAACTGCCGAATCGTCTTGCCCTGGTGCTCCGTATTCTCTTTGCTCGCCACCCACGCTATATGGACTCGGTCCCAATCGATGCGGCATGCCTCAAACCCCGCGGCTACCCGAGCCCTCACCGAGGGATGCTGCAGCTTGTCGATCACCGCCAGCGGACCATCCTCCCACACCTCGTAGGGCAGCAGGAAGTTCAGCATCGTCGAGCCAGGTTGATACGGATAGACGTCGAACGTGAAGTCGACTTCGCGACGTGCCACGTGATCGACGAACTCCAGGACTTGCTCGACTTCCGCCGGGGAGCTCCCTTTCAAATGCGAGACGTGCACGGGCACACCCGCCTTGCGCCCGATGGCGACTGCCTCGCGCAACGCCGGCAGGAGCGATTTCTTGTAGCGCATGTGCGTCACGTACAAACCGCCGTACGGCGCCATTTCGGAACATGCTTCGACGAGTTCCTCCGTCGTTGCGAAGCACTGCGAAATGTAGTCCAGTCCGGTCGAGATTCCGACCGCCCCCTCGTCCATCCCCCGCTGGACCTCGTATCGGATCTGGCGCATCTGGAAGTCGTCGACCGCGGCTCTCCCCCATCCGCACACGAGCGAGCGGATGTTCGCGTATGGGAGATGAGCGGCGACGTTCTGCACATTGCGTCCGGCAATCGCATCCAGATAGTCGCTCAACGACCGCCACCCGCGATACTCGTCGATCCGCAGCCCGTTCAGGGACCGCAGGTAGAACATCCAGGCCGCGGCCGTATGCTCGTTGACCGGGGCGTACGAGATCCCATCGGCTGCAATCACTTCCGTCGTGAAGCCCTGCGACGTCTTGGCGACGAGTTGAGGCCGTTTCAGCAGCCACCCGTCGCTATGGTTGTGAACATCGATAAAACCCGGGGCCACGCAGAGCCCGTCGGCGTCGAACGTCTGCCGCGCGACGGCACCTTTCAAGTCTCCCACGTCGGCAATCCGATCTCCCCGGAGGCCGATATCGGCCCGGAACCGGGGAGCGCGCGTACCGTCGAGAACGCTACCACCACGAATCAAGATGTCGAACAAGGCCGTTCATCCGCGAAAAAAGAGAGGGAAAGGGAACGGTGCCACGAGTCAGGTCAGCTCCCAGCCCGGCCGGTACGTCTTGGACAGCAGCGCGTTGGCAGCCGGGACGTTCGTAATCTTCATCTGCGCCGGGTCGTACTCGATCGTTTCGCCGACACGGTACGCGACGTTGCCCAGCAGCACGATTTCCGTGAAAGGGCCGGCATATTGGAAGTTGCTGCCGGTCCGGCTGCCCGTCTTGCAGGCCGCAATCCACTGTTCGTGGTGTCCCGGTGATTTGGGCAGGTACGAAGCGGGACCCTGGTATCCAGCAAAATCCTGCTCTGGAAGCAATTTCGGCGACTCGCCATGGGCAATCGCGATCCGTCCCTTGTCGCCGATAAACAACGAGCCGTTCATCGGCAGCTCCGCTGCCACGGAAGCCGGCGGCTTTGCTTCTCCCTCGTACCAGTACACATCCACGGGCGGCAGCTTGCCGCGTGAACCGAACTGAAAGCGCGTTTCCATCCACTTAGGACCGCTCGCCTCGTGCGGCGGCGGTCCCTTGGAAGTCACTTGGACCGGCCCTCCCAGCTCTAAAGCCCAGAAAGCCGGGTCCATCAAATGGATCGCCATGTCGCCAATCGCGCCGCAGCCGAAATCCCACCAGCCTCGCCATTTGAAGGGCACATAGGCCGAATGATAGTTGCGGTCCGCGGCCGGACCGAGCCACAGGTCCCACTTCAGATGGGAAGGCACCGCAGGCGTGTCGGACGGTACGTCCAGCCCCTGTTGCCAGAAGCGGCCGGGCCGATCCGTGATCACGTGAACCTCCCGCACCGCTCCGATGGCACCCGACTGGAGCAGTTCCACCAGCCGCAGGTACCCGGGATGTTCGTGGTTTTGCGTGCCCATCTGCGTTGCGACTTTCATCTGGGCGGCGGTCTGGGCCAGCAGCCGAGCCTCGGCCACGGTATGCGTGAGCGGCTTCTCGCAGTACACGTGCAGACCGCGCCGAAGCGCCCGCATCGCGGCCGGAGCGTGGTGATGATCGGGAGTCGCCACCACAACCGCGTCCAGATCTTTCTGCTCGATCATCTGCCGGTAGTCGGTATACTTCCGAGCGGACGCGAACTTCTGAGCGGCGGCATCGAGCCGTTGTTCGTCGACGTCGCACAACGCCGCGATGTTCTCGGTCGCCACCGCCGCCAAGTCGCCGGCACCGCGCCCTCCCACTCCGATGACACCGATATTCAGCCGCTCGTTGGCCCCCCACACGCGCGATGGCACGAACATAGGTGCGACGGCCGAAACGGCTCCGGCAGCAGCCGCGGACTGGACGAACTGGCGACGAGACAGCGAACGACGCATGGCAGCTTCCTCACGTGAATGAAAAAAACGGCATGGCGAGCATCATAACGGATCGGTGCGGGCTCGCTCTATCCGATTCGCAGAACAGGAAAAGTCGCTACATTTTTCCGAAATGAAATCCTTTACGACCCCGACGTGTAGCTGGTATGCTCATGCGGACCTGAGTAGTCTGAATATTACTGCACGTCTCCGGATTTCACCGCTGCATCGCGTTCCGTCGTCGTTCGATTGCGTGACACGTCCCGCAAATGGTTTCCTGGCAAGCGGTAAGTGCGCGGCATGGCCAAGCCCTCTGTTAAAACGTTCATCGACTTGACCCAGCGCAGTAAGCTCGTCGACGACGAGTTGCTGAAGCAGAAGCTGCTCGAATGCAAAGAACAGCTGGGCGAGGAGTTTCCGACGGATGTCGATGCCGTGGCCGAGTTTCTGATCCAGCAGAAGCTGATCACCCGCTGGCAGTGCGACAAGCTGTTCGACGGCAAGTACAAGGGATTCCTGCTCGGCAAGTACAAGCTGCTCGACCATATCGGCTCGGGCGGCATGAGCAGCGTGTACCTGGCGGAGCACGTCGTCATGCGGCGGCTGGCGGCCATCAAGGTACTGCCCAAAAAGCGATTGAAGGACAGTTCTTACCTCGCTCGGTTCCGACTCGAAGCTCAGGCGTTCGGTCGCCTCGACCATGCCAACATCGTGCGGGCGTACGATATCAATAACGAGGGGGACAATCA
>JBFWYF010000014.1:0-24195 GCA_050186685.1 Pirellulaceae bacterium | reverse complement strand
CTGGAAGCCGGTCTGCAAGACGCCCCACCAGCCCATCTCGGATAATTGAGCCCACGCCTCGTAACGCCCGTCCAGGTTGTGGACGACGAAGGCGACAAGCAACAACCCCAGATTTCGCCGCCAGGCATGGATGTAAGCCGACGCCGTGCCGTGCGAGTCCCGCCGACGCAGGAAGGTCAGACGATACGCGAACCCCACCGCAAACAGAAAGTGGGGCATGATCGTGTCGGCGTAGCTACAAAACGTGTGGTGGTGCTTCAGTAGCGGCCAGTGCGTCTTGATCAGCTCGAATGAGCCGACGAAGTTGACCAGAAACATCCCCAGCACGGTATAACCGCGAAACTGGTCTAACGACACGAGCCGCGGCAGCGCAGCCGGCGCCATCTCTTTAGCGGGTCGCGCCGCCAGGCTTGTCTCGGGTGGGCAAACTACATCGGTCACGGCACTAGTTCGTCACACGGGGTGAATACAACCTCGTCACTTGCCGGGTTCGACATCGAATTCGAACTCGTTTTTCGAACCGGCGACAACGTCCTTCGTCAGCGGACTGCTAGCGCCGCTGTAGTCGCTGCTGATCCGCGGCTTCTTGCCTTCGGCCATATCGACGTTCTCCCCTGCACGTCCGAGAATCTTCGTGCCAAGTATGCCGACGTCGGTCAGGATCACCCGGTGTTTACCGATCACCGCGCCTTTCGTCGCTTCATCCGTCGACAACACAAAGCGCCCCTGGGAGTCACTCACACCGCGGGAGCGCGGTCCTTCCGCCTCCGGCCAGAATTCGACTTGAATTCCATCCGTCGGCTGACCCTTTACCTTTACCACGCCCTCGACCTCGGCCATTTGCGGCCCCCGGCTGCACCCAGCCATCAATACCATCCCTACGAACATAACTAGCGTCAACTGCCGCATCGCACTCACTCCACCCGAAGAAATTGTCATCTGGCCCGTCCCAGGCGATTCGAGACAACCGATAGAAAAACTGTCACACCCTGGCATGTCGCACACCCCGTCCTGCAGCCGGTGAACTCCCGTACGAGGTGAATTAGCACGGCTGGCACCCGCCAGCCGTGCGTACTAGCCAATTTCAAATCGTAAGTTGTATCGAACTCCTACTCGATGGTTACCGACTCTCCGCCGGCCCGAGTACCCAGGGCCCGGTAAGTCGTCATGGCGATCGTCTGCGAAATAAAACGCACCGAACCATCCCCCATGGCGAATTGAGCTCCTCCCGGATGGGCGCTGCCGAACGCATTAATGCGCGCATCAAAATCCAGCTGAGTGGCCCCCGTCGCCGGGAACTTGAAGTTGATCGGTGCCAGCGTCGATAAGTGCGCGTCGGCCTCTCCTCCGAACCACACCCATCCCCAGTCCTTGATGACGTCGCCCGACAATTTGTCGAAATTAATATCGAAGTAGTGGCGTTCGCCCAACATGATCGTATTGCTCAACCCGTCGAGCACCGCTGCAAAATTGTACCGCTCGTTACGCGTAAACATCCCGTCATGGCACCACGACAGACTCGGCCGCGAGGCATTATTGCCTGGATAGGACGTCGTACCAGAACAGCCGTAATAGCTGGTCAGTGCGTATCGGCCATTGTTGGTGTCCGTGGCAGTGGTAGTCTGGTTTAGACCGGTCCCTACCGGATTGGATGGGCAGTGCATCGTGGGGAATAGCTCCTTGACGAACCGTGTTGCATAGGTGGCCGTACCAGGGTTCGGGCTATTGTTGTTGTAGACATAAATATTCCAACGCTGCCAAAGGTTTCCTTGCTCCATGAACTCCAACAACTGATGCATCAGCGCATAACGGGGGAAGTTCGCGGCGTTCGCTGGATCGGGCGGCTCGGGAGAGGCAAACGTGCGCCGCTGTGTCGAACTGCAGGGTGCGCCCGTAATCGTCGCGGTGCTGGCTCCCTGATTGCGCAAAATTCCATACGGCAATTTCTTGCTCCGGTCGTGGAACAAGTGCACGGCCAAGCCCAGTTGCTTCAGGTTATTGCTGCATTGCATGCGGCGCGCTGCCTCGCGAGCGGCTTGTACAGCCGGCAATAACAGGCTGACCAGAATGCCGATGATCGCAATGACCACCAACAGTTCGACCAACGTAAAGCCACTTCGAGTGGTGGGCCTTTGTAGATTTCGAGACAGATCGCTCATAAGCACTGCTCCGCTGGAAAAGAAATGGACGAATGCCAGGACCGAGAAACCAAGAGGGTAGTCTGGTCTGGTTGGGGGGACAAGCGGACTGTGGAAAAATTGTTTCCAGTTCGTGGCCAGGGATTTCGTAGCGGAACTCGCGAGAGTACCACGGTTGAAGTCCTATGGCCGCCCGTTCCAAGTGCGCGGGCGTCGGAAAGGTTGCCACTTCCGCTACAGGACATCAGAGCTTCTAACCGCTGATTATGAAGAAACGTGGAATGAGCGGTGCGAATCGTGCCAGTGTTCCGCGCCCTGCCGATTCGTTATGCTGATTCGCCTTCCACCACCGTTCGGACGCACGCACCATTCCCCTAGCCGCTGGGTGCCTTCATGCATCGAACTCGATTCGCGATCCGATTTGCTATCTGTCTTGCCGGCATCTTGAACCTCGTTCCCCGGCCCGCCACGCGTGGTTGGGCGGCCGAGCCGATCCGCCGCGTGTTGCCCCCTGCTTCCGAGGTAGATCTTTCGCCCGGCATGCGAGAGCAGCTGCAGCGGGAACTGCAAAGTGTGCGGGGCCAGTTGGCGCCACTGGCCGGCCACGCGTTGGCGCCGGACGTCGAGTTGTTCGCCAAGGCCGTCGAGCTGGCCCTGCGCCATGGCGAGTTCTACCGCCTGCCGCAGGACGCCAACCGGGCCTTGGACGTCTTGCGGGGCGAGGCACAACGGCGCGTGCAGGAACTCGCTCGCGGCAGCCATGACTGGACGCGGCAGCGCGGCCGGGTCGTACGCGGCTACCGCTCACGAATCGATGATTCCGTGCAGCCTTACGGGCTGGTCATTCCGGACGACGTCAACTTCGACCGTCCCGTCCCGCTGTATGTCTGGCTGCACGGCCGCGGCGACACCCAGACGGACCTGCATTTCGTGGCCGAGCGGCTGGCCCGCGACGGCCAGATCAAGCCAGCCGGCGCGATCGTGCTGCACCCCTTTGGCCGGCATTGCGTCGGCTTCAAATCTGCAGGCGAAATCGATGTGCTCGAGGCCATCGAGCACGTGCAATCCCAGTATGCGATCGATCCCGAGCGCGTGGTGCTGATCGGGTTCTCCATGGGCGGTGCCGGCGCCTGGCACGTCGGCGCCCACTACACCGATCATTTCGTCGCCATCAGCCCCGGAGCCGGCTTTGCCGAAACCGCTCGCTACACGCATCTTCAGCCGGCGAACTATCCGCCCCGTTACGAACAGCAGCTGTGGGGCGTCTACGACGTGCCGAACTACGTACGCAACTTGTTCAATCGGACGGTTGTGGCCTACAGCGGCGAGCTGGACAAGCAAATCCAGGCTGCCCGCGTCATGGAAGAGGCCTATCAGGAACACGGGCGACAGCTACCGCATCGGATCGGACCCGGGATGGGGCATAAGTACCACCCCGACACCCTCCGGCAGCTCCTGGAGGAACTCGCCCAGGCGGTCAAAGCGGGCCGTCCGGCCCAACCCCAGCACGTATCGCTGCAGACCCGCACGCTCCGCTACCCGCAGATGGACTGGGTCCGCATTCTGCGGCTCGAGCAACACTGGAACGACAGCCGCGTCGACGCCGAAATCATGGGAGAGCGGGCACTGCGTGTAACGACGCAGAACGTCACGGCCCTGCAGTTGACTCCCCAGGCGTCGCTCGCCGGTGCCCAGCTGAAGATCGATGGCCAGACGCTCGCCGTGCCGGAGAACACCACGCCGGGACCGTTGGTGCTGGTTAAGGCCGAGGCCTGGCGGCTGGCCAGGCCCGGCGAGTTGGAACAGGGGCTCGCCAAGCGTCCCGGACTCCAAGGGCCTATCGACGATGTCTTTCTCGAGCCGTTCCTCGTCGTAACCCCCACCGGCCGCAGTAATCACGCCCGCGTCCAGTCCTGGGTCGACTCGGAACTGGCCCACTTTCAGGATCGCTGGCGGGCTCTGTTCCGTGGCGAACTTCGCATGAAGCCCGACGACCAGGTCACGGACGAAGACCTGCGGCGCTATCACATCGTCGTATGGGGGACGCCCGCATCGAATCGCCTGTTGCATCGCATCTTCGCTGACCACGCCAACGACTTGCCGTTCCAGTGGTCCGACGCGCACGTGCAGGCGGGCCAGCGCCGCTGGCCGACCGACTCGCATGTCCCCGCGTTCATTTATCCGAATCCGCTGCAGCCATCCAGGTACGTGGTGGTTAACAGCGGCCCGACTTTCCGCGAGGCGCACGATCGGACCAATTCGCTGCAGAACCCGAAGCTGCCCGACTGGGCCGTGATCGATCTCTCCCAGCCGCCTTCCGCCGAGGCGCCGGGAGCCATCGCCGCCGCGGACTTCTTTGACGAATCCTGGCAGGTGCGTTGACATGACGCGGATCTACATCGGGGTGGCGGTGGCCGTCACGGTGGCCTCGGTCGTGGCGACCTGCATCGTCTATCCGTGGCTGCCCGCTGAGATTCCCATTCACTGGAACATCCGGGGCGAGATCGACGACCACGGAAGCAAGGAGTGGGCTGCATTCCTGGCGCCCGGCTTCATGGTCGGGCTGCTGGTGCTGCTGGCCCTTATTCCCTGGATGTCGCCCAGACACTTCACGGTCGACACGTTCCAAACGACGTACTGGTTCATTGCCACCGTGATCATGACCACGTTTGCGTACATTCAGGTGCTCATACTCTGGGCCGGCCTGCGCGGACCGGTCGACACGACCCGGCCTTTGCTGACCGGGTTGCTGATCATGTTCGCGCTGATCGGCAGCGCGATGGGAAACGTACGGCAGAACTTCTGGGTGGGCGTGCGCACGCCGTGGACGCTCGCCAGCGAACGGGTGTGGAACGACACACACTGGCTGGCGGCGCGAATGTTCGTGGTCGCGTCCGTCCTGGGGCTCGGCCTGCTCATCTTGCCGCTGCCCCTTCCGGCGGTCAGTGTGGCCGTCTTCGTGCTGATCATGGCCGCGGCGCTGGTCCCGGTCATTTATTCGCTGGTCCGGTATAAACGCCTTGAGCGGCGCGGCGAAATCCCCTGACCGCGCCTGGCTTTCCGCTCAGCCGAGGTCGGACAGTAACTCGCCGAGGTCCACCGCCAGTTCGCCGAAGCTCACAGTCCGCCATCCGGACAGACTGATCGGCTGATTCGGGCGGAGGCGCAACGTGTCGCCTGTGGGGCCGAACACCTGCGTGCCGTTGGTCGAGCCAAGGTCCTCCAGAAAGCTCTCGGCGCCGGTGGCGATAATCCGGGCGTGCACCGTCGAGACGGATGCCACGTCGCGACGGATTTCGCAGCCGCGGTGCCGCCCCACGTAGAAAACTTCCTGAGGCGAATCGTCGTCCGGAAACATCGAGGGTGGTGGAATCAATCTCGCCTCGCGCCCCAGCGTGATCCAGTCGTGACGTGCGATCGCCACATGGCTCGCCACGCGTTTGAAGTTCACGTACGTGCCATTGGTTGACCGCAGATCCTTGACGTAGGTGCCCTTGCCGCGCCGGACCAGCTTGCAGTGCATCCCGGACACGGCGGGCAGATCCAGGACGATGTCGCAGGAAGGGTCGCGGCCGACGATCAAGGACTGTTCACCGGCCTCAGGGTCCCAATCAACGGATGTTGAGGTTCCGAGAGATCGCAGCCGCCAGGGGCCGGTATCGTGAGAGGGAATCTGATAGGCCGTGGGCGACTTGGGCTGGGGGCGGCTCTCCAGCGTCGTGCGCAGCTGGGCGTCGTACGCGGCTCGCTTCTCGGGACGCAACAGGCACAGCTTGGCGGTGGCAATCTCGTCGAGCAGTCTCTGGCCGACCTGCGTGTACTGGTTCACCGCCAGGCGTTTGACGTGGCTCAGCTGTTTCTCGGCGGCGATGGCAATGACGTCCGTGTTCTGCTCGAAAAGCGGAATACCCAGCAAGCGATAATGGTGGGGTGGCTGCTCCTCGGGAGCAATGCCAAGCCACATGTAGTAGACGTCGTAGTCAGTCATCCGAATGCCTCGATCGTGGATTTATTCGGTGTCGAGCGACGCTTGCAGTTCGCGCACCTCGTTCAAGTACGCGGCGGCTCCAGGCAGTATGAAATTCTCGGCCACGCATTCCCGTCCCAGCACGATGCGGGTGTGGTCCAGCAGTCGGATCGAGTGTTCCCAGGCGATCTTGAGCTGCGCGAGTCGGCTGGCCAGTTCCAGCCGTGTTTGAAACTGGCTCTCCCGCTGGTGTTTGACTTCCAGTGTTTCAATCAGCTGCTTGAGCGTGGCCGTTTCGTCCACCAGCAGCTGCGACAGGCGATGCGTCTGAACGGCGCCAGAGGGCGGGGTGACATCGGAGGAAAGGGTGCCGATGTAGGCATACAACTCGTCCAGCCGGGCCAGCGTCTGTCCCTTGTCGGAAGGCGCCTGCGCAGCGGCTGCCGGCTTCGGTGCGCCCGCTTTGCCCAGGACATTGGTCGACCTCAGATCGTCGCCGGTGGTGAGCCGCGCCGTCCAGGTCTCCAGAGGCTCGAGCAGCGAGTGGCCGTCGCGTCGCAGTTCCACATACGCAGTCGTATTGGTCCGCGCGAGTTTGGCGGTGACCGAAATGGTGCCATTGGCCGCGTAGGTACAGCTGACACGCACCTGGGTGCCCTTCGGCATCGGCGGGTCCACCCGCACGACGCAGTCGCCGAGCAGGGTGCAGAAATCCGGGTTCTCGCTTTCCCCTTCCAGCAGCCGGACGTAGACGTTCTTCTGACCGTCGCGAAAGGTCTCGAAGCTCCGCGACTTGGATACCGGCAAGGGTGTATTGCGAGGTATCAGGATCTTGTTGAACCGTTGGTTCGTCGCGACGTCGATGCCTTGTACGCCGAGGCTGTGCGCGTTGACGTTGACGACGTCGAAGCGCGCGGAGGTGTCGAGGAAGTCCTCCCGTTTCGAGGCGGCGTATAGCGCCGCCCCATGGGCAATCAGCTCGTCAGGATTGCGGGCGAGGTGTGGCGAACGTCCCCACAATTCCGCAACCCGGCGGCTGATCAGCGGAATGCGACTGGAGCCGCCGACCAGGAGGAAAGCATCGATCTCGTGCCACGCAACGCCGGCCTCCCGCACGACTTCCCGCGTGGTCGACATCGACCGTTCGATCAGCGGCTCGATGGCATCTTCAAACTCGCCCCGCGACAACTCAAAGTCGATGCTCAAGCCAGCGAATGCGAAGTGGACCGGTACCCGGTCGTGATCGGTCAGCGCATGCTTCAGTTCTCGCGACAGCCGCCACAGCTGCTGCATTTCCTGAATCTCGGTGCGCGGATCGATACCGTGTCGCGAGACGAAGCGGTTGGCGATGATGGTGGCAATTCGTTCGTCGAAATCCCGCCCGCCCAGGTAAATGTCCCCGTCGGTCGCGAGCGCCCGAAAAGTACGATTCGCGCATTCCAGCAGCGTGACGTCGAAGGTGCCTCCCCCAAGATCATAGACCAGCAGCCGGTGCGGCCTGGAGGCGTCCGACAACTGGTCCCGCATCATTTCGTGCCCAGCGGCGATGGCGGCCGCGGTCGGCTCGTTGATGATGTCCAGTACGTCGATACCGGCCAACTGGGCAGCCTGCTGTGTCGCCGTACGCTTCTTTTCGTCGAAGTAGGCGGGCACAGTCACCACGGCCTGCCGGACATCCCCGACCGCCTGCCGGACATGCGTCACCAGGTGGCGAATCAGGAAAGCCGTCAGCACTTCCGGTGGTACCTGGTAAGACCGGATCGCGCGGCTGTAATGCGGCTTGCCAATATCCCGTTTGAACGCTTCAGCAAAGCCATCCGGGTCCCGCAGTCCCAACTCCATCGCGTTCTCGCCGACCACGACATGCGTCTCGAAGTAGAGCGCACTGGGAATCAGCGGCCGGCCAGCGGCGCCGCGGATCGTAACCGGGGTTCCCTGCTCCGTCACCATGGCAGCGACGGACTTGGTGGTGCCGATGTCGAGCCCGAGAGCTGGTTGTTTCATGGTCGTGTTCAGTTGCTGGCCTGGTCGCTGGCTGGCGCGCCAGGCGCCTCGGTCGTCGAAGACGAGGGCGGGGGAACCTTGACTGCCGGAGCGGTCTCCTGGGACGCGGCCGGCGAAGGGGGCCGCGGCGGCGTCTCGCCGGGCGGAGGTGCACTCGGCTGGCCCGTCGGAAACAGGATCACCAGGATGAGAACGAAAATACCGCCGACGACACCAATCACCAGGTTTTTCTGATCCTTGCTCCAAGTGGCCGGTGCCAGCCACGAGAAGGGAGGCGTCTCAGTCTTGACCAGTGCGCCCTTCGCCGGAGTAGCGGGCGCCGCCCTCCGCGCAACCGATTCCGGTTCGTCCACGGGAGTGAGTACCGGTGCCGCATGGCGGCGTCGAGGAGCTGCGGGCGCCTGCGTGACGGAGGGTTTTACTGGTACTGGTACTGGTACTGGTACTGGTACTGGTACTGGTACTGGTGCTGGTACTGGTGCTGGTGCCGCTGCCGGCGCGGGGCCGCGCGGAGCCGCGGAGATCGGTACCGTGGCGACCGGAGAAGGAAACGCGAAAGGTGCTGGGGAAGGAGCCGGACCACGTGGGACCGGTGCCGCAGCCGGACGTGCCGGTGCGGGGCGTGCCGCTGCGGGGGGCGCCGACGGACCGGCTGCCGCGATCGGCGCGCGGGGAGCCGCACCACCGGCCGGAACGGACGCAGGAACCTTCGGGTGAGCCGAGGCCGGAGCGGCCAGCGGCCCCTCCGCCAAATACCGCGCGGCCAATTCGGCGACCGTCGCTCCGCCACTCTGCATCGTGAACTGGACGTCCGGACCGCGCGGCGACAGTCGCAAGATGTCACCCGACCGCAGCGCATGCCGGCCTTCAAGCACCTGCTGGTTTACAAACGCCAGCCCGCCTCCGATGCGCTCGGCGCACCAGCCATCGCGGCCCAGTTGAACACGCAGGGATGTCTGGCAGCCAGGATATTCCTCAGGCGAGAACCGCAGTAACGCATCCGGTTCGAACCCGATTGTCCAATCCGTGTCGTTGGTGCCGACCATCTTGCCGGCCCAGGCCCCGGAGGCCACAAGGAGCACGACACCCGTCTTGGGCCGCTTCAACACGTGCTCCGCATAGGCGACGCGTGGCGCCGCAGGAGCCGGTGGAGCCGGCCGGTCCGCAGGTCGGAGCGGCGGCGCCATTTCGAGCGGCAGTTGTTCGAGCGCCTCGCGGGCCGAACCGAATCGATCCCGTGGCGATTTGGACACCAGTCGCCCGATCACCGAGGCCAACTCCGCAGGGCACGACGCGCAGAAGGTCGTGGCGGCCGGCGCCACCGCTGGCGATGCATGCCACTGAAACCAGGCGAGGTCGTTCCCCTCGGATCCGTCCCCGATCCCCTCGAACGTCCGGCCGAATCGGCGGCCTCCCAGCAGCTCGAGCGTCAGGAACCCGGCGGCGTAGAGATCCGTCGACGGACTCATCGCCCCCCAACTATCACTCGTATGTTCCGGTGTCAGATACTTATGATCCGTGGGCGGCGGCAAGGTCCCCGGCGCGTGCACCGAAGCCAGCAGTCCGTCGCTCAGCCGCGCTCGGCCGTCGAGCCCGTACAGGACGTTGGCGGGTTTCAAATTGAGATGCAGCAGTCCCAGGCCGTGTAAATAGGCCAGCCCTTCGAGGATGTCCCGCAACGTTTGCAGGACGGTGCGCGGATCCACCGCGCCTTCGCACAGGCGAATCGCCGCGCTGCTCGCCATACATTCCATCAGGATGCGGTTCTGCGCAGGATCCACGTTCAGATAACGCACCAACCGGGGATGGCTGAGCGTCTGCCAGTGAGCCGCTGCGGCAAACAGCCGCTCGTGCTTGAAGGCGGACAACAGCTGCCGATCGTACTGCTTGACGGCCACAATCTGTCCCTGGGCCGTGCGCGATTCGGACACGATCGCCAGTTTCCCGGCGCCAATCTGTCGGACAGGATCATTCATGCCGCGTGCAGTTTCCCTCGAGTGCCACTTGCTGGAAGGGATGACAACGCATCATAGTACCAGAAACGCCGCGTACGATCGCCGAGGAAATAGCTTTCGCCAGAACCCGCGTCCCGTGGGGGAGTGGACCCAGGAAATGGTTGCAGCTGTTTTCCACGCGGTCTTACCTTCGTCAGGCCCATCCAGAACCAAATCCAAATCCAGAACCAAGACCAAGACCAAAAACTCTCGCCCGCGCCAGGTTATCTCCGGACATGAATCCTGCGGAAATCTACCGCGCCACGGTACGCCACTTCCTTGCGCCCATCCAACCGTTGCTCGACGACGCGGATGTCTCGGAGGTGCTCATTAACGGCCACGATACAGTTTACTTCGAGCGAGCCGGCAAGCTGCGCCGATCTGAACTGCGGTTTCCTGACGAGGAGTCGCTGCGCGCCGCCGTCACCAATATCGCCGAGTACGTAAACCGGGTGGTCGACGAAGACCATCACAGCATGGACGCGCGTTTGCCGGATGGCTCGCGCGTGCACGTGATCATCCCTCCCACTTCCCGCGGTGGCACGCATATCTCCATACGCAAATTCAAGAAATCCAACTCCGACCTGGACGCCCTGGTGCGGTGGGGCAGCTTGAGCAGCGAAGCGGCCGAGTTCCTGCGGATTGTCGTCGCGATCCACAAAAACACAGTCATCTCCGGCGGCACCGGGACCGGCAAGACGTCGATGCTGAACGCGCTGTCGGCGTCCATTCCCGAGCACGAGCGGATCATCGTGATCGAGGATAGTTCGGAACTGCAGCTTTACCAACCGCATACCGTCTATTTGGAAGCCCAGCCGGCCCGTCCGGACGGAGGCGGAGCGGTCTCCATCCGCGATCTGTTCGTCGACTCGCTGCGCATGCGCCCCGACCGGATCGTCGTCGGTGAAGTCCGGCGCGGCGAAGCGCTGGACATGATCCAATCGATGATCTCGGGCCATGCGGGTGCTTTGACCACGGCCCATGCCAACACCGCCTATGATGCGCTGATCCGTCTCGAAACCATGTGCCTCATGTCGGGCGTCGACATCCCCGTCCACGTCGTACGCCGCCAGGTCGCTTCGGCGATTCATGTCGTCATCCAGCTTCAGCGTTTTGATGATGGCTCGCGCCGTGTGCAATCGATCAGCGAAGTGCTGGGGCTGGACGACCAGCAGAACTACGTCGTCCAGCCGCTGTACGAGTTCCAGGCCAGCGGCCGCGATGCCGACGGCCGTCTCCAGGGACAACTGGAATGGTGTGGTGCCGCGGCTACTTTTGCAGGCGAGGTTTACAAACTCGGCTTTCACGATCGAGTGCAGCTGGCCCGCCGTGCGCTGCCGCCTAATCCATCCCCCTGAGTCGAGCTGACAGGTCGCCCACACGGGCCAAGGCGAATTCCCGGATACGCTGTTCCGTCGAACCTTCGCCCTGGGCGCTGCGGATACTGGCGTGGTCCAGCAGAAACTCATAGGCGTCCAAGGCGCGACGCGGATCCTGGTGCCCCCAGCGCAGGTCGGCCACGCGCGCGTCGATCAGATAGTTCAGCACTGTTCGCCGCTCCCGGACGCCCGCCGGACTCGCCGGTTTCGGCTTGTCCTCCAGCTCCGCGACGAGATCGGTAAAGGTAAACGTCAGCCCCCGCGTTGCGTCCGGCGCAGGTTCCTCCGTCGCCAGCAGAAAGACTCCCAACGCCAGCGCTGCCGCGACGACGGCGATCTGAAACGTTGACCTGGCCCGTTGCTTCGCCGCCTGGGCAACCGAGGGACCATCCGCCTTCTTCAGATCCCGGAGCACCAGCGACACATTCGTGGTCAGCAGGACGGTCTGGCCTGCCGGCCAGTCTCCTTGCTCACCGGTGCGCAATTCGTACTCGCCGACGTAAATGGGAAACGGATTGCGGTTCAACAGGAACACCGCTTCGCCGCGCACCTCGATGATCGCCGCCAGCGCGGCGACCTCCTCGAACTGCACGCAGAGCTCGCACTTCGGATCGCTCCCCAAACGGTGTCGCCCGTCCGCTACCGTATACTCCAGCGGATCATAGCCCGGGATCGTAATGGCGACCTGGAACGGCATGGCTCAGCCCCCTGGATTAAAGATCGCGGTCAGTACGAACGGAGCAGCCACAATGATCAAGCACGCGACCATGATCAGCATGGCGGGAAACACGAGTGCCACTTCGGACTCGGCAGCAGCCTTCTCCGCCCACTGGCTGCGCTTCTGACGCATCTGTTCGGCCTGGACGCGAAAGATCTGCGCCAGCGGAGTGCCCAGCTTCTCGCCTTCAATGACTCCGGCGACGAACTCCGAGACGTCGTCGTCTTGAACGCGGCGGGCAAAGTTGCGCAGCGCATCGTCCCGTTTGCCCATGTTGATGTCGCGCCGAACTAACGCCAACTCGTCTCCCAGTGGATGTCCCTTCGATTCCTCGGCCGCCACAAACAGCGCTTCTTGAAAGCCCGCTCCAACCTCCAGAATCAGGGCCATGAGGTCGACGACGGCCGCGAATCGCCGCTTCATCTTCAGCTGGCGCCGGATCGCTTCGCTGCGCACGTGGCGGCGCGCCAGCAAGGGATAGCCGTAGTACCCGGCGAACGTCGTGATCAATGCCAGCGACCAGCCGCCCAGGATGAGCCCGAGCACGCAGGAGATTATCGCCGCGGCGATTCCTTCGATCTGCTTCACGGCCAGGAATTCGGCCGCTCGCCAGGGAGTCACCACACCGGCTGCGATGAGATGGCGCTGCAATTCGTCCAAACCACGGCCCTTGCTTTCCAGCGAGGACGCGAGTTCGTCGACCCACGGTTCGAACCAGCGGTACAGGTTCGATGCCTCGCGCAAGCGCTCGCGCCGCACGACCTCGAATTTGCCGAGCCGCTCCGGCAATGGCCGCGGCGCGGTGACGATGTCGGCCAGTACGAATGTTATGCCCCCGATGGCGACCGCCGCCAAGGCAACCGGAAGGACGAACATCAGGCAACGCTCCTGAAGAGGCAAGAGGACATACGGAACCTACTCTCTTCGCGATCCTAGAAATCCAGGTTCAGGATGGCCTGGCACCATTTGAATGCGCCGAATACGATGCAACCGACCAGGCACAAGATGACGTTGCCGACGAATGTCGAATACAGCAACCCCATGGATACCGGATCGAGCAGCGTGAAGCCGGCCAGGAAAAAAATAGGGAAGACGCCCAGCACCAGGGCCAGCTTCCGACCGGAGGCCGAATCCGCCTCGAGCTTGCGTTCCAGCCGCTGCATTTCCTGGAGCCCCTCGCTGATCTTTTCGAGGGCGAGGGTCAAGTTGCCACCCTGTTCCACGGACACAATCGCGGCCGATGCGAACACCGTGAACGCTTCCAGGTCCAGCCGCAACTGGGTTTCCCGCAGCGCATCCTGAATCCGGATTCCACCGCGGCAGTACCGCACGATGCGCGTCAATTCGTCGGCCAGCGGCGGGGGAGATTCCTGGGCCGCCTTTTCGATGCTCTGCAGCAGGGACAAGCCGGCACGGCAGCCATTCGCGATGCCGACCGTCGCGCGTACGAGCTGATCGCGGAGCTTGATTTGACGCTGCGCGATCATCCGGTCGAGGATCAGTCGCGGAGCGACGAACACCAGCAGCGTGGCGCCGACGGCTACGGGCAGCATCTGCAGGATCACTCCCACGAACAGGAACGTCGCGAACATCGCGACGCCCCACCAGCGCAGCCATCCGCTGACATTCGTATCGTCCAGACCCAGCGCCCTGAGCCGGGGCGAGATATCGTTTATATGGCGCTGGGCGAAGGCGTCCCACGCCGGACCGAGCCAGCGTGCACCCAGGACGGCGGCGGCGAAAGCCAGGCCGCTGGTCAACAGGATTGGCACCGCCTGCGAGGCGGCGTGGGCCTGCGCAGCGGGAAGGCCCAGGCCCAGCACCACCAGGCACCAGGGCAGCTCGCGCAACCGCTGTGGCGGGGACCCTGCTCGAGGCCGCATATCGCGCCACCCGTCCGCCGGACAGGGATCGTGCCGCATTTCCGCTCCGTTAACGATAGAAGTGTTCCAGTTTGATCAAGTTCTGCTCGATTAACTCGCCCATGAACGTGGGAAGCGCGCCCGTGGCACACAGCTTGGCCGCAGGTGTCTCGCCATTGAGAACGAACAGATCCTTCGTCCGGATCCGCCGTTCGACCGGGTCGTACGCCACGAACTCCGTCACCTGCGAGATGCGGCGCGCCCCGTCGCGCAGCCGTTTCAGCTGGACTACGACGTCGATGGCGGAGGCGATCTGCCGATGAATCGACTCGATCGGCAGATCGGCCGCCGACTGCACTAAGACCTCCAGCCGCTGGACGACATCCTCCGACGAATTGGCGTGGATCGTGGTCATCGATCCGTCATGGCCCGTGTTCATGGCCTGGAGCATGTCCAATGCTTCGGGCCCGCGGCATTCACCCACCACGATCCGGTCGGGGCGCATGCGCAAGGCATTCCGGACGAGGTCACGAATCGTGTACTCACCGCGGCCTTCGACGTTGGCCACCTTTGTCTCGAGCGTGACGACGTGCTCTTTCTTGAGCTGCAATTCGGCCGTGTCCTCGATCGTGACGATGCGTTCCTTGTCGGGGATGAAGTCGCTCAGACAGTTCAGCATCGTCGTCTTGCCCGTGCCCGTGCCGCCGGAAATCAGCACGTTTTTACCCGACACGACCGCGGCTTCGAGGAAATCCCGCACGGGCCGCGTCAGCGCTCCGTACCGAATCAGGTCTTCGACCGTCAACTTCTTCGCGGGGAACTTGCGGATCGTCAGGCAGGGGCCGCTGATCGCAATCGGACGGATGATGGCGTTCACGCGGCTGCCGTCGATCAACCGCGCATCCACCAGCGGCTGCGAGCGGTCGATGCGGCGCCCCACGCGCGAGACGATGCGGTCGATGATCGCTTCGGTCACCTCATCCGATACAAAACGTCGCCCCGAACGCTCCAGAACGCCATTCTTCTCAACGTAAATCTTGTCCTGGCTGACGACCATGATCTCGGTGATGTTCGGCATCCGGATCAGATCCTCCAGCGGCCCATACCCAAACAGGATGTCCTTGATCTGCTTCTTGATGTATCGGTGAGCGGCATATTGGACAAAAATGCTGGAAGCATCCAGCTGTTTGGATTTGAGCTCGGCCTTCCAGGCTTTCCAAAACTCCCGATCGATCAGCTCCATCTTTTCGCTGATGTCCTGTGTCGACCCTGGATCGATGCGGCGGTCGACCGAGTCGGCTCGAGCGAACAACTCGCGTTCGAGTTCGGTGGAAGCCGTGACCATTTCGGCCCATTTGCGGTCCGTCGTCCAAGTCTTCTGGTTGCGTGTGCCGTCTTCCATGATCCGGCTCAACAGCACGCTCTGAGCGGACAAACCGGCGGCGTGCATCAGGAGGTCGGCCGACGCCGGCTCGAGGAACCCCTGCATCCGCGCGATCTCGGTGATGTCCTCTTCAACGCGCTGCAACTGCTGCCGGGTCACGTCCACCGTTTCCGCGTCGAGTACGTCTTCGATCCGTTCCAGCAGTTCGCCATGGATCTGCAGGATCAGTTCCGCGATCCGTTCGTCCAACCGTTCCCCGGAGTCCGCGGGACCGGAACGCGTTTCGATCGTCAGGAGGAAAGGAAAGATCTCGATCCGCTCGTTCGTCGCCAGGACCGCGCGCTCGCCCCGCAGCAGCCGTTGGCTGCGCAACAGCACCTCGTTTTCGCCGAGGTTGGTCAGTTCCCAGTGCCCGGCATTACGACTCAGCACGGCATGGCGGGGCGAGACGAAGGGATTGCTGAGCACAATGTCGTTCGACGCCTCGGATCCAATGCGGATCAGCTCGGCATCGCGCTCGAACGTGCGCTTCTCGGCACTTCCCTTGAGGCTGTAAATGATCCGCACGAGTCCCGCCTCCCGGTCGTCGTAGAAGGTTTACGAGTCGACGCCTGGCAACTCCACCGCGGTAGCTCGAAACTCACCGAGTATCGACGATCCGCACGCCGAGCAATGTGGCCTCGCCGCGCCGTTGCAGATCGCAGAAGGCCTCGAGCCGCGCCAGGGATACCTGATTTCGGGTGGCGTCGTAGGCGATGCCTACGCTCAAGCTCCCCGCCGAGCCGATCGAACGGTCTTCCGAGAAATTGTTGTTGATCTTGGAGCCGACCGCGACGATGCGGAAGGGCCCAATCCAGGGCGGCTCATTCTCACCGGCAATCGGCGGCACGCGGAAGCGGATCTGGTTGCCGATCCGCAAGAGCTCCGGATCGACGGCGACCTGGTCCAAGGACACCGGATACAGCTCTTCGTTCGGCTGAAGGTCCAGCCATTTGCCACCCAGATCCGTGTCGGCGAAAAACACGGGATCACCCGCCTCGATGCGTCGCCGCACCACGCGCCCGCTCAACACGCCCCGGTCCGCGAACGGCACGATTGTCTGCGACAGATCCTTGAACGTCGCCGGGACGGCGAGTGGCTCCGCATACTCCAAGACAAAGCGATCACCCACATCCAGCGGCTGGCTCACGGTGACATACAGCACCTCGCGCGTACCGCTGGTCAACACAATCCAGTTGATCACGGCGGCAGCCAGGCCGAATCCAAGAGGTATCAGTAGCTTGATCGCATAGTTCATATACAGAGCCTAATTCTACTTGCCCACTCGAGGCACGATAGCCATCTCCCCGACTCCTGCCAGCCGAAAGGTGACGATGCACGACCGGGCGGAGTGGGACACGAGCGTCACGAGACGCCCGATCAGGTCAAGGTGAGCGTACCAGCAACAGGGTTCTCGCAGGTTCCGAGTCACCGGAAGCCAGCGCCAAGATCGTCTCCGATCCTCGCGTGCAGATCCACATACCCAGCGCTCCGCTGCCCGCCGGATTCAGCGCAGCGTGCGAAGCTGTCGCGGGACTCTGCGCCGGAGCCGGCGACTCGGCCACCGTCCAACCGGCTGCGAGCCACCGCGATGTGAGCGTGCGCGGATCCTCCCGGCACAGCCACAACTCGGCCAACAGGCTTCCAGCCGCATTGCGGCGAGTCGCCAGCGGTTCCGCTCCCGCGGCCAGTGGCAACAGATGGCCCGCGCTGCTTGGGGACTCCGGTACCTGCTGCCCACCACCCGCAGGCGCCCCGGAGAACGTCGCCCTGGCATCGGTCAGCGTGAGTTCCAGGTAGTTCCAGCGGTCGTCCGAAATCCTCTGCCCCACGCGCGCGTATCCGACGGCGCGCGGCGCCTCGCGCGGCGCAATCGCGAGTACCCGCAGCGTTTCTTGGACAACTTCATATACGACGCTTTCACCATCTGGCCGAGCGGAAGCTCCGAGCAACTCCAGCAGCAAAGCGACCAGCTCCGTCGCACCACCGCCCGGCGCGGTCGTCGCGGCATCAAGCCCGGCCGAGGCGTAGGTCGCCGGTCCCGGGCGCCCGCCAGGCGCCGGCACCTGCCAGGTGCGTTCCAATTCGGCGTGCGATAACACCTGCACTCGTACCGACCATGGCAGGCCGGCGAATTGCCAGTTGCCGTTCAGGAGGTCGTGCAGATTATCCAGCGGCGACGCTTCCGCCGAGGCGGAGGCGCCGGCGCGGCGCGTATCGGCTGAACGGATCTCCTGTACCATTTTCGCGACGAACACGCACGCGGCCACGACCGTCACGCATAACAGGATCCGGCCGAGCCGGTCCGCGGCGCGCACCCAACGGGCACCCCGCGCCGCGGCGCTGTCGGCATCCCCTCGAACGGCGGCTTGTCTCCCACGCGGATTCATTCCCAGCACGTCCTGCTGATGAGTTGAGCGGTGCCGGGCATCACAGTCCGGGGATTTTGGTCAGGTCGCCCAAGTTGGTGATGTCGCCCGACTTCGCCGGCACTCCCCCCTGCGCCGCCACCATTTGCGTCAGCACGCCGAAATGAGGGTAAATCAGGAATCCGTTCTGGAACGAGACCTCGCGATGGTCCCAGGAGCCCGTTAACACGACGTTCCCCCAGCGAATATCGCGTGGCACCGAGGGATACCAGTTTCGGTAGACGCGCACACGTCGCGAAAGTTCCTTCGTCGATTGGCCGGTGGCGTGCGCTTGCGTCACGCTGAACGGCAAACTGCCGTTGGCTGCTTGAGTCCGCGGGAGCCACGCCGTGTGCCGGACTTCCATCGTCAGCTGGCTCTTCATCATCGTGGCGATGTACAGCGTGTAGAGCATGGCAATCAGGAACATCAGGATCGGGGCACTCATGACCAGTTCCAGGCTGGCCACCCCGTCGCGCCGACAGGCGAGACAACGTTTTCGCTTTCGCCGCATCCGTAGTCTCCCGCAAGCCGTTCAGTGGTTGATGACGTCGGAGCCCAGTTTCTGGGCGAGCACCGCCGGCAGGACCTGGTTCTTTAATCGGGTCTGTATCTGCTGATCTTGCACCAGCAGGACTCGCAGCGCCAAGTTCCGGGGGGCGATCGGTACCAGCTTGGACTGCCAGTTCAGTTGAATTTTCGGTTCCGGAACACCGCCGCCGTCAAAGGGCAGTTTCAGGTCGGGCGGCCAGGCCACGTCGAAGAGGTCCACTCGACCGAGGATCCAGTGCCAGTCGAGCGGCAACCAGCCGAAATAGGACTTTCCCTCTTTCCACTCGGTTGCCCCTTCGGTCCAGTTCAATGTGTCCCACCCGCTGACCGGCTGGGCTTCGCGCCCCAGCCGCGACGCCAGGTACTCGTCGAAGAAGTTCTTCGCGGTCCATTCTTTCGGCCGGTTTGCGTTGTAGATCATGGCCTGCGAAAGCGCCGTGATCGGCGTGGGATTCGTGACGGGCAGAAAGGCCATGTGCGACATGGCCGGTCCCTCGCGCAGCCGGGCCACACCCACGACACAGAACATCTGATCCGCCTTTGAACTGCCGTTGCGCTTCCGCCAGGATTCCGTCCCTTTGTCCGTGCTACGTGACGTCGCGTCGACATCCTCGAGCACAAACAGCTTATAACCGCGCTCGTGCCGGAAGGTATGGCAGATTTCCTTGGCATAACGGTCCGAGTGGTACTCGTAGAATCGTGCGGCGCGCGAGCGGCGCGCGGCCACGTCGAAGCCGACGAGCACCGGGAAACGCCATTCTTGAATCCAGGGATAGGTGGCCCGCATGAGCTGCGTGCGTTCCACGTTCTGCGTCGGGTCCTTGACCAGTGGCAGCGTGGCCGAGGGAATGCCGGCGCGGGCGAGGCCAATGTTCTTCGCCGAAGGTCTGCCGAGAACCTCTCCCTCGCACATGTTGTGATCGGCGATCTGCCGCGCGGCCTCGGCACATTTGAAATTGGCACCCACCGTGGGAATCAGATCGCCCGCGATCAGACGCTCGTAACTCCACAGCGCATCCAGGATGCGCGGAATCACATTCCGCTTGATGTCCTTCGTCGTGCGGGCGAACGACTCGAGGCTGTTGATGAAGCGGTACTCTCGCTTGATTTCGCGGATCTCCTGATTGGCCGCGGCCTGTTCCCGCACACCGTCGGCGATCATCTGGGCTCCTTTGGCCGCAAAGATGATCGTCAACAGCAACGCATCGCCCTCCACGATCTTCGCGGACGCCGCGACGTGCTTCGCATACTGTTCGATAATCTTCTCCTTCAGGATGCACTTCGCGTCGTAGACGGTCGCTTCCCCTTTCGGAACGTCATCGCAGGGCGAGAAATATTCGGGGAAATTGCCCGCACCCCACGGCAGGCTCGTTGCCCACGCGACGTCGGCCGCGCCATAGCCGATCCAGATCAGCAGGTTCAGTATCCGGACGATGTAGTTTCCTTTTTCATCTCCGTCGTCCAGCACCTGGCCGCCAATGGCGTGATGCATGGTGTACAGCGCCGTCAGCTCACCCATCATATGATTGGCGCTAGTCACGGCGTTCATCGCCCGAGCCTGCACGAGCGACGCCGAGTAGGCCGTCGAGTCCGCGGCATTCTGCGCTTCGAGCTTGTCGTTCGCGATTCGGCCCACGTTAAACACGACGGCGATCAGCGCGCAGAAGCAGACGACTGCGATCAGTGTGGCCCAGGTGATCAATCCCTCCTCGGCGCCGAGCATCTCGACGACGCGCGACGATTCGATCCCGCCACGGCGGGATTCACCCGCCAGCACTTCGCGAAGCAGTCGCGGAATACGCATGCTGATGCTTCCTACAGTTGCGAAGGATCGTACTCGATGCCCAGCAAACCATCCGGGGTATCCGGCGTCTCCAACGGCAACGTCGCGGTCGCCCGTACATCCCGATAAAAACCTTTGCGGCTCGGATGCAGCGTGCCCAGGATCCAACCGGTGCCTGGGATGTGGACCGGCATGCGGAACCGGACCTCCGCGCTGAGCGGCTCGTTGAAGCGATTCCGGGGTGCGGTCAGCGTCACGTTCGTCATGACGCTGGCATAGATGAATTTGCGGCGGACAAAGGCGGAATCGGCGAGGCAGTCTTTCGCCTCGGAATGCTTGGCCAACTGGCGATACAGCAACTCGTACTCGACACTCTTGCCGATCGCCCCCGGCAGTCGGCTCGGTGCGTCCCACGTGTAGGCAAAGATGTACTGGTGTGCGTCCAGCCCCGAGGCGAATGGCGTCAGCGTCAGAGCGGCAGCCTGACGTGCCTTGTCCTCCGCCAGCGATTGTCCCGCCTGGTTACTCGATGGATCCGCCGATCGCCACACGACAGCCGAACGCGCGGCCATGTGGGCCGAATGCATGACGCCAATCTTCACAATCAAGATCATCGTGCTCTGGATCACCCAACACACGATCATCAGATAGAACGGGAATGTCATGAGATAGCTCAGCGCATAGCTGGCCCCGCGCTCGTCTCGCCAAAAGGCCGACCAGGCCGACCAAGGCAGAGAACGCAGCGAGCGGGCCACGAGCAGCGACAGCACGCCGCAACTCGCCAGCCAGATCAGCCACACATCTTCCACGGAATGAAGTAACTCGACCCACATGGATTGAGCAGGGCGTACCGGCCCCGCACTCCTGGCTCGCGTTCGGCGAGATTATGCCAACGGGGATCCGATCATTGTGCCGAGCACCGACAGAAAGGCCGCCATGGCCCGAAAGCCCAGCCACAGCAGGGCAAACAGCGTGGGCACGACCAAGGCTGTCGTGCAGACGACTTCCAGCGCGGCCAGGCCCCGGCGGTTGGCCCGACGCCGCGCCGACTTCCGAACGGCTCGCAGACGACGTTGCGACATATCAGGCTCCTGACAACCAGCTTGGTACCCATTCCAGAAGCTGTTCGACATCCCAGTCAAACAGCACCATCGACGTTCCCAGGGCAAACGATGGCCCTAGCGGCATCGGCTGCCGCAGCAAAGCCCGCTGCTCGGCGCTCGGCGGTGGCACCCATAAGGGAGTGAGGGCGTGGCCTACCACCCGGTATGCGACTCCGGCGAGTCGGACTGGGCCCTGAACCCAGATCGCGCGGATCAGTGCAAACCCCCCGGCCCAAATGAACGACAGGAGGATGGCCTGAATGGCCCGGTCCAAACCCAGCAGCGCTCCCAGCGCTGCCGTCAATTTGACGTCGCCCGCGCCACCACCAGTCATGGAGAAGATCACGAGCATAAAAAAGAACGGCAGGAAAGCCCCGAGCAACGAGTCGCTCAGACCCACCGCGCCGAGACGGTCGATGACCGCCTTGTTGGTGACAGCCGCCAAACCGTTGATGACTATCGCCCAAGCGAAGGCCGGATAGGTCGCCCAGTTGGGGATCGTGTGCCACCGCAGGTCGGTCACGCTGACCGTCGCCACCAGCGCGAACAGCAACATGCCGCTGGCGGTCTGCCAGGGCGACAAAGGTGACGTGCTCGGAAAGGTGCTCGGAGCGGCTGCGGCCGCGACCACGAGCAGCGCGGGAGCTACGAAAGCGGTCAGCCAAGCCAGTTTACGAGCCGCGCCGAGGGACGGATTGGCCGGCGCGTCGAGGCATACGTCGGACATGGCGGACTCCTCGTCTAGGACGCTGCAACGGCGCGCTCGCGAACGGTGGTGGGGGGGCCGCAATGCGCCCCCCCTTACGTACCCACCGAGCTTACGATGGCTGCTTCCAGTTGCCGCTGCCAGTGCCTTGGTCCATCACCGACTTGAACCACTGGCTGATGTTGTTCCACTGCGTCTTAACGGCGATCAGGGCGACCGCGGCAACTGCTAGAATCATCACGACTTGCAGGGCTTCCAAACCAGCTTCGTCCTGATGAAACTGGCGTACCATGATTCGAAAGCGATTGGACAGGCTCATGGTCGATCCTTTCGTCGGCTGAGAGGAGGGGGTTAGGGGGCTACGGCCTTGGTAGTGGTTGTCGATTCTAACTACGACAAACGCGGGAGCGGAAGGCAAGGCGCGCTCTTTTTTGGATGGCGAAGGAAATAAGTGCGGCCTTCCCCTGCCCCCGCTCCGCATCGGGAAGAGGAGGCTGAGGATAGGTACTTCCTTGGTGATCCTTGCGGCTTTCAAGAACCCTGACGAATTGGAACCGCCGCAGGCCGCTCGGTATCATGACACCGCAGCCCCGGCCCCACGGAAAACACGCATGACCCTATCGGATTCGCGTCCTGTTGAGCACGACCTGGTGGAGCGCGCCCTGCGCGGGGATCGTGATGCGCTCGAACAACTGCTCTTGCTCCGCTACGAGTGGCTGGCATCCGTGGCGTATCAGGCTTTGCCAGCCGCGCTGCGGGGGGAGCGGCAGGTGACCGACGATGTGCTGCAGGATTCGTTTGTCCGGATTCTGCGCGGTTTTGCACAGTTCCGCCCGCAGGGCGGCGAGCCGGCACTGTTTCAATGGTTGAAGACGATCGTTCAAAATACCGCTCGCGACGCCGCTCGGAAGCAGCGCCGATTGCCAGCCCTGCAGACCGACGCCTCGGCGCCCCCGTCGTACTCGGCCGACGATGTCTACGACTTGATAGAAGAATTGGCTGTGTCGACGGATCCTCGCGCCAGCGCCGTGGCGCGGGAACACGAGCTGATGAAGGCATTCCAGGACGTCCTGGCCCACCTCGACCCGACCTATCGGCAAGTGATTGAGCTACTGTACTTTCAACACCGGTCGGTGGCGGAAGCTGCCACGGAGATGGGAGTCACGGAGGCGGCGGTGCGGGGGTATCGAGGCCGAGCGCGTGACAAGATCCGCGAGTCCCTGGTCCGATTGTCGAATTACATTTAGCGCAGATGAGGGAAAGCCATGTCGGTCGACGGCGAGGTCAATCACGACGAGGAACGCGCACGGCAGATCGTGATGGAAGTCCGGCAGCTGCGCCGCGCCGGCCACTCAGTGCCGGACGAAGTGGTGCTCGAGCAGCATCCTTCCTTGCGCGAGCTGTTGCTCGAGCAACTGGGACGGTTGCGGCAACTGGAGCGAGCCCGCTTCGACGTGGAGGGGCGAGGCACGAGTCCGGCGTTTGCGGCGAACTCGGACTTGCCGCCGGCACCGAACGATCGCGAGCGACTGACGGCCAATCTGCGCATGACACTGCGGGAGGAGCCCGAGGAAGACGATCCGCGCACGACATCCGTCGCGACCGGAAGTTCGGCCACCGCGACAATTACGCCTCGCTCGCCGGCGACGGTTCCCACCTCACGCAGCCCAAACGCGCCGGCCGCTCCGTTTCGACCGGTCGTCCGTCCTCCCATGGCCGTAATCAAGCTGTACCACGACGGCATGCGTTCGTTCAATCACTACCCGATCGTGAACGACACGTACCGCCTGGGCCGCTCAGAAGGCGACCTGCTGGTGCCCCACGACGTCCGGATGTCCAGCCGTCACGCCGAGATCCAGCGGCGGGCCGCTGGCCAGCGGTATCGCTGGTTCCTGGTCGACTTGAACAGCACCAACGGTACCTTCATCCGCGCCGATAGGGCGCTGCTGAAGGATGACGATCAGCTGATGATCGGCAAGGAGTACTATCGATTCGTCACTCGGGACGGCAAGGCGGGGCTGCAGCATGAGGGGACCGCCTCGCGCGGAGAAACCTGGTGGTTCGACGCGAGCACCGTATGGCTGGGGCGCGCCGTCGCCTGTCCCCTGTCGGCATGTGCCCAGGACGACTTCGTCGATCCGCGTCACGCCTTCATCCG
>JBFWYF010000013.1:0-25002 GCA_050186685.1 Pirellulaceae bacterium | reverse complement strand
GGTCGTCCAGCACGACGCGCACCAGATCGACGGCCGACTCGAAATGCCGCCGGTCCTGCACAATCATGCCGTTGGACTTGAGCGAACCTTCCAACTCGAATGAATTTAAGGGAATGCGATCGATCTCCCGAAAACACAGTTCGTGGCCTACCAGGGCCGCCACCGTATCAGCGCTGACTCGGTCCAGAAACACCCACATGCGTCCTCCGCGGTGCAGCCAGTCGCGCGCTACGGCCAGCCCCGCCGAGTCGTCCTGGATCCGGTCGCTGCACAGGATCAGCTGATCCAAGTTCTCCCACATCACCGGATGGGAAGGCAGCGTTTCGTCGCGCAGGTCCGTCATGATGCGCGTGTATCCGGTCGCCTGGCGGGCCTCCACCGCCACGTCATAGACATCACGGTCGGGTTCGAGCGTCCGACCTGGACCGACCACGACCGGACGGCTCTCGACAATCACGGTATTGATCCGCTCGCGGCCGGCGGAGAGCAGGGCAGTGCGGCGCATCTCGAATTGATCGTGGTACTCGATGACTTCGCCCTGCGGGGTGCTGCGCAGCAACAACATCGTCATCTCGATGTCGTCCTTCTTCTTATCCAGCGTCGTCGGCATTCGGACGGGCAGCCAGGTACGGCGCGTTGAACGGGCCGGCACCCAAACTCGCCGTGCATACTGCCTCTGCAGATCGCCGGCGAAATAGATCGACAGCAGCCCCTCGGCATCCTCGTCTGTCTGGTTGACAGCCTGGATGCCCAGCGGCGACCACTGGCCCGCTTCATAACGGCCTACCGGAAACGGAGTGATCTGCACCGCAGGTGGTGCCGGCGGCTGGGCGGCGGCTGGGCCCATGCCCCAGGCCAGGACGGCGACCATGCCGGCCACGACGGCCGCTCGCGGACCCATCCGCACCGGTATGGACCGGACGGGAACGATTCGAATGCGATCTGCCAACGCGCGGAGCAGCCGGCAAGAAACTAGCGGGGTGAACCCAGCCGTCGTCTGTCGTGTCGTCATGAAAATTGTGGGCGGGCAGCCGGCATGGATAGGAAGGCCATTCGCTCCGAAGGAGCCAGAAATGACTGGCGCACAAGAGTACTACAGGCGCGGGGCAGTCGCAACGCCGCAACCTGGCTGCGGCCAATCGAGAATCGCCGGCCAGCGCCCCGGATGATGGCAATTGATGCATTCCAAGCTGTGTGCCTATACTAGGCGCGTGATAAGACTTAGATTTCGGAGGACTTGATCCGTGTATGACCATTTAGCTGTTGTGGGCGCGACGGGCGCCGTGGGACGAATCGTGCTCCAATTGCTGGAAGAGCGCGATGTGCCGTTCCGTTCCATTAAGTTCCTGGCGTCCTCGCGTTCAGCCGGATCGAACATCACGTTTAAGGGGCGGTCGTATCGGGTGGAGGAGATGTGCCCCGCCGCGTTTGAGGGGGTGGAACTTGTCATCGCCAGCACGCCCGACGAGGTCGCGGCCGAATTTGTGCCGCAGGCGGTCGCGCGTGGAGCAGTGGTGGTCGATGAAAGCGGCTATTGGCGCATGAAGCCGAACGTGCCGCTCGTGGTGCCGGAGGTCAATCCGGAGGCGGCAGAAAAGCACGAAGGGATTATTGCCAGTCCCAATTGCTCGACAACGCAGATGGTGGTCGCGCTCAAGCCACTCCACGACGCTGCCCGTGTGAAGCGCGTGGTGGTCTCGACGTACCAAGCCACCAGCGGTGCGGGCGTCGCCGGCCAGGCCGATCTGGACAAGGGGAGCCGCGCTGCGCTCGCGGGACAATCGTTCGGGTATTCGGCGTTCAAGCATCCCATTGCCTTTAATCTCATCCCGCAGATCGGTTCGCCCAAGCACGAAGGCTACACGTCCGAAGAAATGAAAATGGTATGGGAGACGCACAAGATTCTGGGCGACGATTCCATTCGTATTTGTCCCACGTGTGTCCGTGTCCCTGTCACGAACTGCCATAGCGAGAGCATCCTGGTCGAAACCGAGCGGAAGCTGACCGTCGCCGAGGCGCGGGAACTGTTTGCGAACTTCCCGGGCATCAAGGTCATCGATGATTTGCCCGGCGGAGCCTACCCCATGCCGCTCGACTGCAGTGGCAAGGATGAGGTGTTCATCGGCCGGATTCGCGAAGATCTGTCGTGTGACCACGGGTTGGCGTTCTGGTGCGTAAGCGACAACCTGCGCAAAGGGGCCGCGACCAACGCTGTGCAGATCGCGGAATTGCTGGTCAGCAGCAGGGCCACGGCGTAATGCGTTCGGTGCGGCTGACGCTGGCCTACGACGGCCGCGACTTCTCGGGCTGGCAGGCTCAGCCGCAGCGGCGCACCGTGCAGGCGGTTCTGGAACAAGCCATCAGCCAGATTACAGGCGAGTCGTTACGGGTCGTTGCCGCGGGGCGAACCGACGCCGGCGTGCACGCGCTGGGGCAGGCCGTCAGCCTGGTGACGGCGTCGCGCCTGGATTGCGCCACGCTGTGCAAGGCGTTGAACGCCTGTCTGCCGCCCGACGTATCGGTCCTGGACGTGGTCGAAGTCCGCCCGGGGTTTAACGCGATCGACGACGCACGGGCCAAGCGCTACCGGTATCTGATCCAGGACGGTCCCCGGCGCGACGTCTTTATGCGGCACTATGCGTGGCGCGTCTGGCAGATGCTGGACGCGGATGGCATGCATCGTGCAGCGCAGGCGCTGGCCGGCACTCACGACTTCCGGAGCTTCGAGAACGAGGGCTCGCCGCGCGTCAGCACCGTGCGGACGGTCCGCGAAGTCGTGGTCGAGCGGCGCGAGTATGGCCCCGGCCGCCTGGTCGTGCTGGAGATCGAGGCGGACGGATTCCTGTACAACATGGTGCGGAATATTGTCGGGACGCTGGTGGAGGTGGGCAAAGGCAAGCGGCCCGCCGAGTGGCCGGCCCAGGTACTCGCGGCTCGCAATCGAACTTTGGCCGGCATGTGTGCTCCGCCGCAGGGGCTGTACATGGTCCGGGTGTTCTACGAGGATACCCCGCCATGCGAATCGCGCACGTCATTACACGCATGATCATTGGGGGCGCCCAGGAAAACACGCTTTACACGTGCCAGGACCTGCTGCGGCTGTTTGGCGATGAGGTGCTGCTCGTCACGGGGCCGACCACAGGTCCCGAGGGGGAGTTGCTGGGGCAGGGCAGGGGAGCTGAAGTCCCGCTGCAACTGGTCCCTGATCTGGTCCGCTCCATTCATCCCTACCACGACGCGCGGGCTTATCGCGAGTTGCGTCGCGTGCTCCGGGATTTCCGACCCGAGGTGGTCCACACCCACAGCGCGAAGGCCGGCATGTTGGGCCGCGAGGCGGCCTGGTCGCTCGGAGTGCCGGCGATTGTACACACGGTCCACGGTGCTCCGTTTCATCCGTACCAGAACCGGCTGGCTCGCTGGTTGTTTCAGGCTTGCGAGCGCCATGCTGCCCGTCGATGCCATGCGTTGGTGAGCGTCGCCGATGCCATGACCGACCTGCTGGTTCAGGCGCAGGTAGCGCCGCGCGAGAAATTCACCACCGTCTACAGCGGCATGGAGGTCGATCCGTTTCTGCATGCGGATCGCGAACGGGAAACCACCCGGCGGTCCCTGGGTTTTTTCCCCGAACACGTCGTGGTGGGCAAGATTGCGAGGCTGTTTCACTTGAAAGGTCACGACTCGTTGCTGGCCGCCGCGCCGCGCGTGATTGAAGCCTGCCCGCAGGTGCGGTTCCTGCTGGTCGGTGATGGAATACTCCGCGCATCGCTCGAAGCGCAAATCGCGCGGCTGGGGCTGTCAGATTACTTTCACTTCACAGGCCTCATTCCTCCGCAGCAGATTCCGCATCTGATCGGAGCGATGGATCTATTGGTCCATGTCAGCTTGCGGGAAGGCTTGGCCCGCGCTCTGCCGCAGGCGTTGATCGCCGGCAAGCCCGTTGTCAGCTACGACGTGGATGGCGCCCGGGAGGTGGTATTGGACGGGATCACGGGGGCGCTGGTCCCAGCTTTGAACGTCGAACTGCTTGGGCAGGCACTGATTCGACTGGCGAGCGATGCGCCGTTGCGCGAGCGGCTGGGCCAGGCGGGACGGGACCGCTTCACGGACGTTTTTCGCCATGAGACCATGACGCGGCAGCTGAGGGCGCTCTACGCACGCCTGCTGGCGACAAGCACGTAGCGGAAGTCGCGAGACTTCCGCTACGGGGCGCATCGGAAGTCTTGCGACTTCCGCTACGCTCCGTCGCGCCCGCTTTCTCGCGGATGTCCGGCGCCGTACACTGGCAACGCGTTTTGACCTACCATTCTGGGGAGCACTGCCTTGTCTCGGCGCGACGACATTCTGGGTCCGTATCGGCTGACGCGTCAGATTACGCGCGGCAACGCCACGTATATCTGGGAAGCGATTCGCACGGGTACGGCCGAGCGGTACGTCATCAAGGTGCTGGACGAAAAGAATCGGGATAACAAGGAGGAGGTCCAGCAGTTGAGGCACGAGTTCGAGGTGGCTCAAAAGCTGGAGCATCCCAATATTATCCGCATTTTCGAGCTGGGAACGACCGCTCCGGCTTATCTCGTCCTGGAAGTTTTTTCCATGGTGAACCTGAAGCAGGCGCTCCGGCAGGATCGCCAGCGCCTGCTGGTCGACTTCGCCAGGATCGCGGATCAGGCGGCCGGTGCCCTGGCCCATCTGCATTCAAAGGGGTGGGTCCATTGCGACGTGAAGCCCGACAATTTCCTGCTGAATGAAGAAGGGATCGTCAAGCTGATCGACTTTTCCATTGCCCGGCGCGCGGCCACGGGGCTCATGGGAAAGCTGTTTGGAGGTCAGAAGGTGACCCGGGGCACACGGAGCTATATGTCGCCCGAACAGATCCGCGGGAAGGCGGTCGATGCGCGCGCCGACGTTTACAGCTTTGGGTGCGTGCTCTATGAATTGCTGACCGGGAAGCTTCCCTTTACGGGGATCAATCCGAACGAGTTGTTGACGAAGCACCTGACGGCTCCCATTCCGAACGTGCAGGTGCACAACGACAATGTGACACCCGAAATGGCCGAACTGTTACGCAACCTGATGGCCAAGGAGGTCGGCGACCGGCCCAAGTCGATGGACGACGTCCAAAAGCGGTTGAAGATGATCCGAATCTTTCGGATGGCACCCCGCCCTGCTTCGCCACCGCCGGGCGACGCATCGGCGGCTTCCAGTTGACACGGCGCTCCGTTGACGCGGCACCAAGTTGACGCGGCACCAAGTCGACGCGGCACCAAGTTGATGCGGCACCAAGTTGATGCAGTCCGAGCCGTTCCTGCCTGCTCGTATAGGTTCTCGGCCATTCTTCGAGTATGAGAGATTATGGATACGCCCGCTCCCGGCTTTGAATTCGAGCAACCGATTTTTGACCTCCAAGTCCGGCTCCGTGAACTGGAGCAGACCGCCCAGCGAACACCGGAAATCGAAGACCGGATACGCCATCTGCGGCGCGAGATCGCGGATACCACGCGCGACATCTACAGCAAGCTGAGCCCGTGGCAGACGGTTCAGGTTTCGCGGCACAAGGATCGACCGCATACGGTCGACTATCTGGCCCTGGCCTGCGACGAGTTCGTCCAGCTGCACGGGGATAAGCACTTCGGGGACGACCGGGCCGTCCTGACGGGCTTCGCGAAGATCGATCATTTCAAAGTCATGCTCGTCGGCCACGAAAAAGGTCGCACCTACAAGGAACGCTCGGCGTGCTACTTCGGCTGTGCTCATCCGGAGGGTTACCGCAAGGCCATGGCGAAAATGCGGCTCGCCGCCAAATACGGGCTGCCGGTTGTCTGTCTGATCGATACCCCGGGAGCTTATCCGGGGGTCGGCGCTGAGGAACGCGGCCAGGCTCAGGTGATTGCCGAGAACATGTACGAAATGTCGCGGCTGCCGGTACCGATCATCTGCCTGGTCATCGGCGAAGGTGGCAGCGGCGGAGCGTTGGGGATCGGCGTGGGCGACCGGATCGCGGTGCTCGAACACGCGTATTATTCCGTCATCAGCCCGGAGGGATGCGCCGGCATCCTGTGGAAGAGCCACGAGTACGCCGCGCAGGCAGCTCAAGCGTTGCGGTTCACGTCCAAGGACCTGCTGCAGCTGGGCGTGATCGACGAGATCATCCCGGAGCCGCTGGGCGGCGCTCATCGCGACCACCATCAGATGGCGATCCGAGTGAAGATGTTTCTGCTGCGGGCGCTCCGGGAGCTGACCCACATGCCGCTCGAGCGGCTGCTGGAGAATCGCTACGCCAAGTTTCGTCGGATGGGCGTGTTCAGCGAGACTTCGGCGTCGTCTTCGTAGCGGAAGTCGCCCCGACATCCTCGCCTGCGGCCACGGGTTCAACGATGTTGCGGTTGAGGGTCGCGAGGCGTCGGTGAGCCGGTTTTTCGAGGTCTCCCCAACGTCCGATAATGTTTCTTATGTTCGGTCAGATACCCGTTTTTTCCCGGGAAATCTGCAAATCGCCGTCCTCGTAGCGGAAGTCGCAAGACGACGCGACAGCGTCGTCGGAAGACTTCCCCCGGCCTTTCCTGTCAGTACCGCGGCGTACCGGCGGGTTCCGCCGCCTGGTAGGTCCCTCGGGGCGGCGAGAACTGATCCCACACCGCTGCCGGTACGCTGGGCTGGCTCGGCGGCTGGTAGCCGGCGGACTCGGCCGCCCGCACGGACTCGGCCGCTCGCAGCAGTCCATCGAGGGCGGTTCCCGGCTCGGCGGTTCCCGGATCAGCTGCCGCGGATTGCTGACCGGCCGGCTGCAGTTTGGCGTCGAACTCATGGATGTACGGGTGCAGGACATCGTGCACTTCCTCAGGCAGCATCCGGTCCGCCTTGTCCAGGAGCACGGCAATGTAGTAGCCGGACCGCGAACGAATGATGGCCTGCCGCTGTTCATCGCCCAGCAACGTGACGGCAAACAGCGTGATGATCACGCACAGCAAGGCTCCCTTGGCTAGCCCGAACAGCGCCCCGATCTGGCGATCGAAGTCCTTGAGTTTGACGCGATCGATGAACCGCGAGACCAGCCGGAACAGCACCCAGATGACGAACGAGGTGCCGACATACAGCACCAGCATGGCGATGAACACGTTCCAGGGTGCCGCCGCATGAATATGTTCGGCCAGCCGATCGCGGAACGAGTAAGCGACATAGTAACTGGCCCCGATGGCGGCCAGCGACGCGACCTGCCACGCCAGGCCCTTCCAGGCCCCGAACAGCGTGGCGGCGACCAGCACAGCGATCATCACAATATCGTAGGTTTCCATGACGATGGCTCAGCGTCGGTAATAAACGTGAAGCGGAAGCCGCCAGACATCCCGCAGCGGAAGCCGCGAAACGTCCTGCCTGACTTGTAGCGGAATTCGCGCGACTTCCGAGGTCTGCACAAGCCCCCGAAACGCTTGCGAGTTCCGCTACTCGGGCCGACTTGTACCCGATGCCCGCAGATTTCGCCAAGATCAATCCCGGTTTGCTCTTCGTCCGGACAGCAAGAATCTTTATACTCCGCCGCCCCGAGGCCGGATTCCGCCAGCCGGATGCTGTGCGAGACCGGCGCGGTATCCGCCGCGATCGCCGCGGCTGGGTTCGCCCCCCCGAGCGTGTCGCGGGTGCGCTGCGCAGCTGTTTGTACGGAGGGAACCGTCATGGCCGATTTCAAAACGCACATTACCACGAGCACCGTGATCGGCATCGGATATGGGGTCGCTGGTCACGTCTATCTGGGATTGCCTCCCGCGACGTGTGCGCTGGCGGCCGGCCTGTGCGGCCTGTCCGGGATGCTGCCGGATCTGGACAGCGACTCAGGCGTGCCCGTACGGGAAACCATGTCCTTTGCGGCGGCGATCGTACCGATGCTCATGATCGATCGGTTTGTCGCCATGGGGTGGGACCATGAAACCATGGCGCTCGCCGGCGGTATCATCTACCTGCTCGTGCGCTTCGGAGTAGGGGAGTTGTTCAAACGCTATACGGTGCATCGTGGTATGTGGCACAGTATACCGGCTGCATGCATGGCTAGCTTATTGGCATTTATGACCTGTTCCTGCGAAGATCTCAATTCACGTATATTCAAGTGTGCTGCCGTAGGTATTGGTTTCTTGTCACATCTGATATTAGATGAGTTCTGGAGTCTCAGCTTCCGAGGGCTGCGGCCGCGAGTGAAGAAGTCTTTTGGCACAGCCATGAAGCTGTGGGGTGACAGTGCCTGGGCCAACTTTTCGACCTACGCCAAGCTGATTCTGTTGGCCGCCTTGGCGACAGGCGACCCGGTGTTCATGCAATGGATGGGCTATCATGATCGCGGGCTGCCGCAATTCGCCCAGAAATGGGTGCAGGAGCTGAAGCAGCATTCGGATACGATCTTACGCTGATCGGGAAATTGACACGCCACGTACGCGGCGCCACCGCGCACGGTGGCACGTGTCCCGGGAGAATGGTCATGCGAGCCTGTGTGCAGCGTGTTCGCCGTGCGCGGGTCACGGTGGACCGAGCGATCGTCGGAGAGATTCAGCGGGGGTTACTCGTACTGCTGGGTGTGGCTCAATCCGATAGCGAAACGGACGCACGTCAGCTCGCCGAAAAGATCGCCGGGCTGCGCGTGTTCGACGACGAATCCGGCCGGATGAACCGATCGCTGGCCGAGATCGGCGGCGCGATGCTGGTAGTCAGCCAATTCACGCTGCTGGGAGACTGTCGGAAAGGGCGACGGCCGAGTTTTACGGACGCTGCTGCGCCTGAGGACGCCGAACGGCTATACGAAGTCTTCGTCGCTTCCGTCGGTCTATTGGGGCTCGAGGTGGCCACCGGGGTGTTTCGCGCCCAAATGGATGTCGAATTAGTGAACGATGGTCCGGTGACGCTGCTGCTGGACAGCCGTAAGCTCTTCTGAGGCCTTCCCGCGGGGGTGCCGCGGGCTGCGGTGCTCACATCAGGCCGGTTGATTGAGGAACCGGCGCTCGACGAGTTCGTAGAAGAGCACCGCCACGGGCAGCGAGACGAGCGTGCAGGCGGGCACTACGACGGTGGCGACATGCCATTCGCTGCGCAAACCGCCCAGGGCCAGCCAGCTCGATACGACCACCACGACCAGGTAGTGGGTCAGGTAAATGCTGTAGGAGCGCTGGCCGCACCAGCGCAGCGGCGCGAGCCATGCGTGCTGGCTGATCGGCCGATCCCAGCGTCGCAATCCGATCAAGAGGATCCCGAAGGCACTGGCCACGAACAGGTACTCGGCCAGATGCTTGTCGGCGAAGTTGCTTGCGCTCCAGCGTGCGGCCACGGCGTAGCCCATGCCGGCGGCAAGGCAGGCATGGGTGATCAGCGTCTTGCGCCAGCTGGCATAGTTCAATGCGTGGTAGATCAACAGGCCGGCAGCGAACATCAGCCAGTGTCCGTCCCAGAAGAATCCCTCGCGCGGGATGCCCATGGCGGGGCCTGCGTGGCGGAGGACCAGCACCGCCAGTGTCAGCCAGGCGGCCATCTGAAAGAAGCGGCGACCGGAGAAGGCGAGCAGCAACCCGGTGACGAAGTAGAACTGCTCCTCGTAACACAGGGTCCACGTATTCGCCATCAAGTACGCGGGCTCGCCGCCTCCCAGCTGGTGTCGCCAGGATTCTGCGGCCACGAAATTACCCAGCCATTGCCAGGCGGACATCCCGGCCAGGTCGGGCAGCTGGTGACAGTGTTCGCGGACGGCGGGAAGCTGTGCCATGGCCCAGGTGAACAGCACGGCCAGTCCGCACATGATCCACAGAGGCGGATAGATGCGGCGGAAGCGGCGTACGAAGTAGTCTCGCAGCGAGTGGGGCTTTCGGCGCAGGGAGTCGATGCTCCCCGCGATGCAATAGCCGCTGATCACGAAGAAGATCGGCACTCCGAACCAGCAGTGGCGGATCACGTGCAGGGGGACGCCGGCCCACGTCCACGTGGAACGATCGGACAGCCGGAACTGGTAGTCCCCGTAGAACGTAGCGTGGTAGAGCAACAGCATGACGCAAGCTGCGCCACGCCACAGATCGAGTGATTGGTAGCGCGTATTGGCGGGGCGTGGTGGAAGTCCGCCAGGGGCCCCTGCCCTGCCCTCCCCTCCCCTGCCCTGTTCGGCGATGGCGTCGGCGGCGCGCGGCAGCGCCGCTGCGGGCTCCTGAGGCGGCGCCGCTGGGCCCAGTGCGAACTCCGGCGACCCGTGAGTCGGCACGGCACCGGCCGGCGGCAGAATCGGGAAGGCGGTCAGGTCCCCGACGGGATCAGTCGTCGCCATACAGAACGCTCCATTTACGAACGCATGCCGGCCATCTGTAAACCGGATTTGATCCAGTTCTTGACGGCATCGCCGGTCGCCCACGCCGTGTGCAGCATTTTGGGACCGAGACGGGGTGCTACGACGCGAACGGTGTTCAAAGGTGTGGCCCGCGCGCCCATGCGGTGCTTGTGCGGTTCGTCGCCCCGCAGGAAGTCGAAAGTGGTATGTCCGAGTTCAATAGCGCGTTGAATCGACTGACCATGGACGAGCCAACCGGGGCTGTCCGCTCGCCGCAACGGGTCGATCCCCACCTGGTACGCATAGGTGGTTTGCGCCCCAACAAAGCCGAGCTGGACGGCCAGCGGTGCCCCGCCCTGCTCCACCCAGGAAAGCTCGAGCTGGCCGCGTTCAAAAAAGGCCTCCGCGGCCTGGCGAGCAAAGGCACCGAAGGCTGGACTCGCAAAGCATCCGGGCTGACCCAACTCGTGGCGTCGGCGCTGGTGAAGATCGACGAGCATGGTCCAGGCGGAGTCGAGCTGGGCCGAAGTCCTGGCGACCTGTACCTTGACCAGTCCGGGATCGATCAGCCGTTCTTGCAGCACGCGGAAGTGTCGGCGGTTAGGCTTCGACAATTGCGAACGATAAGCATCCCAGGTCGCGGGTAGCGCAATGCGCCAGACGTGGAGGTCGCTGCGCCGATGCACAGTGCATCCCTCGGATTCGAGCAACCGCAACAGATCAGTGGTTGGTGCGTCGTCGCCGACGACACCGTCCAGATGGAGCATGTCCCACCCGGCGTCTCCGTCCCGGAAACTCGCTTCGCACAGCCACTGGGCGAGAGCGGTCGTGACCGCTGGTCGATCCCGCTCGTCGCAGAGAACGCTCAGGTGATCCGTACAGGTTTCGCCGGAGCCGAGGAACTGGACGACGCGTCCGAACGCCGGCTGCGACTGTTGACACCAGGGAGCGATTCCGGCCAGCCTCCCGGCCGCGTCGCGGACGGCCAGCACATACCAATGGCGGTCGGCGCCGTAGTGCTGCCACCACGTGCCGAGCCATTCCCATTGCCGAAACGGGATCCCGCCGGCCAGCCGGTTCCATTCGTCGCGCAGCCCTGCTGCGTCCGACCACGATGCGATGCGTTCAATGTTCATGGGAGCTACTTTCCAGGATTGCCGCCCGTGCGGCTATTCGGCGGCCGCACCGGCCGCCGGTTGTTTGGTTGCCGTACCGCTATCCGGTTCGACCGAGTCGGGCGCCGTTGCCGAGTTCAGCACATCCGCGGGGCGCCGCGTCGCCCGCAGGTGACGATAGGTGAACATCGCGGCCTGCCCCGTCCACCGCGATGGCGCGATAATCAGCTGACCGATCTGGTAAATGGAACCTCGCCACCGGCGCAGCCCCACCGTATTGGGGCCGAAGCAGTCGTAGCCTTTGACTCGCTGTGTCGCACACGACTCGTGCAGCAGTTCGTGCATCAACAAGTGGCCCGGGTCGTACCATTCGAACTGTTCGTCGTAGCCGACCTTGTAGGAATGCAGCACTCCTTTGGCATGGAGCAGGATCTCGAAGGCGATCGGACGCTGATCCAGTTCCAGGAATGCAAATTCGAGCTCGCCTCGAGGCACCAATTGGTCGGCGAGCCGCAGCAGATACTCCCGCATGCCGTCGGTGCGCAGCACGGACGTCCCGTTCTGGCCCTTCCAGCCGCGATCCTCGATGTCGAGCGCCAGGTCGAGCAGCCGGGTCGTTTCGGCCGAGGTGGCGGGGACCGCGCGTTGCAGACGGGCGTCCCCCTGTTCACGCAGCCGGCGGAGGCGGCCGCCGAGGCGATGACGCTGGTTCTTTGACCACGACCGCCGATAGGCCTCCCAATCCGTGGGCGTTTCGATGTAGGTAACGTCGTAGGAGGGACGGCACTCGACGGCGAGTCCCGCTCGGCTCAGGGACTCGCGGAGCATCAACCAGGCGGGGGCGTCCGTCCGCACGTACGAGAGTCGGAGCAGCGGCCAGCGCAGCTGGTTGATCCCGGCCGCCAGGCAATCGCACGTGGCGCGGCCATCGGTGGAGGTGTCCAGCAGCAGGTCGCCGGCAAGGCTCCATTCGTTGCAGGGCGTAGCTCCCGTGCGGATCACGCGGGCCCAGCGCCGTTCAACCATTGGCAGAGCCGCCACGAACGTGTTGCCGTCCTCGACGACCACTGCCCGGAAGCGATCCCGGGGAGCGAAGGTCGTGAGCCAGTTCGTGAGTCCGGCGAGACGCAGGACGGGCGAGGTGGCGGCGCTGCGCTGCCATAGCTCATTCCATTTGCTCTCGTCGGCTGCCAGTTCTGACAGTGATTCGACCACTCGGGCGCGGAGCTGTGGCATGCGTGCGTCTTCCCCCTTTCGGAAAACTTACGCCACGCCGCAGGGTCCCGCCGGTCGGATCAAGCGTCTGCATCGATCGCGTGGACGACCCAAAGTCTGACTTTACCGCGCAGCGCGATTGTGAGGCCGCTTATCACGCATCGCTGCATTCGCTACAAAATGCACCATGGTTCTTTCCTGGCTGGCCACGCATTGGTTGATCGTGCTCTATAGCGTGCTCATCTTGCTCGCGTCGCTGGCGGGAGGCATGCTGCCGCTCATGGTGCGTCTGACCCACGCCACAACACAATTTGCCGTCAGCTTTGTGGCAGGCGTGATGCTCGGCGTGGGGTTCCTGCACATGTTGCCCCACGCGGCGGTGGAACTGGGGGTGCGGCCCGCCATGGCGTGGGTACTGGGCGGGTTTCTCCTGATGTTCTTTATCCAGCGCTATTTGGCGGTGCATCAGCATGTCGCTCCCCACGAGCAGACCGCCCACGAGCACCGGTGCGGCGAGAGCGACGAGGTGCATCACCACGCTCACGAGGATATTCATCCTCCCGGTCCCAGCGTGCTCTTGACTCCGCAGGGTTCGTGGACGGGGGCGGCGCTGGGACTGTCGCTGCACAGCCTGCTGAATGGCGTGGCGCTGGCCGCAGCGTTCGAGTCCCAGCGCAAAAACCTGTGGTGGGCGGGCGGAGCGGCCTTTATCGCCGTATTCGTCCACAAGCCCTTCGATTCGCTGACCATCACCACCTTGATGGCGGCTGGCGGCCGTTCCCGGCGCTGGTGCCATGCGATCAACATCCTGTTCTCGCTGGTCATTCCGCTGGGTGTGGCCATCTTCTATCTGGGGTTGGGGAGTCTCCGGGAGCAGTCGACGGTACTAGGCTGTTCGCTCGGCATCTCGGCCGGCGTCTTTCTGTGCATCGCGGCCAGCGACTTGTTGCCGGAGATGCATTTCCACTCTCATGATCGCGGAGCCCTCTCGCTGTGGCTGCTGACGGGTGTGGGACTTGCCTTCCTGCTTGAGAATCTCTCCCCTTAAGCCTCTTCCAAGCTGCGGGCCAGACGATGCCTGAACTCACCTCCCTGCAGTGGTGTCTTGTCGTCCTGGCGGCCTTTGGCGTGGGGGTCTCGAAGAGCGGTTTCACGGGAGTGGGGCTGTTTCATGTCAGCGTGTTCGCCACCTTGTTCGGTGCCCGCGAATCCACGGGCATCGTGCTGCCCATGCTGATCGTGGGGGATGTCCTGGCGGTCTCCGTCTTTCGTCAGCACGCCCGCTGGGATTACGTCCGGCGCTTGCTTCTGCCGACCACGATCGGCGTAGTCGTCGGTTGGCTGCTCATGTACCAGCTGGATGAGCGCGTCTACAAACCGACGATCGGAGCGATCATCTTGACCTTGGCCACTATGCAGTTTTTGCGGATATGGCGCCCTCGTTGGTTTGGACAAGTGCCGCACTCGTTGCTGTTTGCGTGGGGACTAGGCTGGCTGACCGGATTCAGCACGATGCTGGCCAACGCGGCCGGGCCCGTAATGGCGCTGTACCTGGTGGCCGTATCGCTACCAAAACTGCAGTTGATCGGAACGACGGCCTGGTTCTTCCTGATCCTGAATTTGTTCAAAGTCCCGTTCAGCATCTCCCTGGGACTCATCCACACCGAGACGCTGTTGTTGAATGCCGTGCTCGTGCCGGGGATTGTGCTGGGACTCTACTCGGGACGCTGGCTCATGCAGCGGGTCCCCCAACGGGCATTCGACGCACTGGTGCTCGCATTCTCCGTTGTCATGGGATTGCGGCTTGTCGGCCTGTTTGGCCACTGATTTCTCGTACTCGCCGTACTCCTCTACTCCTACTCGTACTCGAATGCGGCCGAGCCAATTGCGGTCCTCCCTTGATCTCGCGAATTCCGAGTACGAGCACGAGTTCGCGACGCCCCCGTCTGATTCGGCCCCAGTCCAGTCTTATTGGACAGAGCCTAGCGAGTGCCGAAGCTCAGCACCCGGCCGTCTTCCAGCGCGACCACTATCCTGCCCTGCCGGTCGACGAGCGTTCCCCAGATGCTGGGCATGGCGGGTAGCTCGTGGCGCCAGGCCGTGCCACCATCGGCTGTACGCAGCGCCATCACGAACGATGTGGGTGCCGCCCCGGCCGTGGCGGCGTCCTGGTGGCCGGCCACGATCACGGCGTCGGGCGTCACGGCCACGGCCGCGATCCGATTCAGCGGATTCTGAGTCCACACAGGCTGGGCCGGTGACGCCGTGCCGGTGCCGGCAGCATGCCACGCGACGCGGCTGTCGTGCGGCCCGTAGGCAATGACGAGATCGCCGGCGGGAGTCTGCAGCAGCGCCTGGTTGACCATGCGGTAGTCGCCGGGAGACGAGTAGAGGGGCGAGCCACCGGCCTGGACTTGTTCGCCGACGAGGAACAGGTCGGAGCCGGCCTTGAACTGGGTGTGAGACGGAGGCGCCGATGGGTCGGTCACGCATTGGCCATCGCGCGCTCGGTAGCTGGCGACCGGTACCATATTGCCGCCTGCCAGATAGAGATGGTCCTTGGCCAGCAACAGATGCCCGTTGACGCTGACCCCCGCGCTGGTTTCGGGATGCATCGCCCCCGAGTTCGCGTTGTGCCACAGGACGCTGCCGTCCTGGGCGTTCAGGGCCAAGACATGCGTCCCATCGTGGTTCGCGATACCGGCCGCGGCATAGGCCACGCCTTGCTCGACCAGCACCCCGCTGGCTACTGGCCAGGAAGAGCTCAACGAGCCGTACACGGGAATCATTCGCTCGGCGGGAGCTGCTCGGAAGCGCCAGACCTGGGCTCCCGTGGCCGCGTCAAGGCAGTAGATCCATCCGTCCGCGGAACCGACATACGCCTTCCCGTCGGCGAGGCTCACGGGATACCGAATCGCGCCCCCGGTCCGCGCGCTCCAGCGGGACATACCGGTCTGGGCGTCCAGGGCTCGCACTCCGCCATCCCGCCCTGCTATGTAAACGAACGGGCCTGCCGCCGACACCGACGCCGCGGCGGAGGTGGTCGGCCGGTAGGTCCACAGCAGTTCGGGCGAACCCGCCACCCGGACCGGCGAATAGGCATTGCGGCGGTTATTCGCGCGGAGCGTAGGCCAGTCGCTCGCGGTTACTTCGACGAGGTTCGTGGACGGCCGGTTCTGCCTGGCACGCGGTGCCTGCTCCCGGCGCTCCGGATCGTGGATATCTCCCGCAAAGTTGAACTCTCCGGCCGGCGCCAGCGATACCACGCCGACCAGCGTCAGGTTGCAGTCGCACATCCACGGTCCCCAGTACAGATGCCCAAACGCTGGAATCACCCCGTCCTGGCAACTCGGCCGCATCGGGCACAGGTGCTGCTGGTCGATGCTGCTGCTCGTCAAGTCATACCGGATCGTGCCATCTCGACCGCCGCGGACGAAGATGCTGTCCACGCTGCCCGTTGCCCGCGTGCAATTGACTCGCGGGCCGAGGTCGGCCAGGATCTTGCCGCTTAGAAAATCGTACTTGCTGCTCTTCTCGGGGCTCATCGCGTAGAGCCCGTCGTGGCGCAGGACCAGCTGACTGTTCCCGCCGTTCGCTTGCTTCCAGAGCAGCCGGCCGTCGACAGCCGATACGGCGACCAGGTCGGCGCGAGTCGGTCCGGCGAAATACAGCGCCTGGGCGTTGGCCTTGATAAAGGCGGAACTGGAGAAGCCTTCCTTAGGATTTTGCGCGAACTTGTGCTGACCGATCGCCTGCAATACGTCCGGGTCCGAAGTCTTCCACACAACACTTCCTTGCCGGCTGTCGAGGCATCCGAGAAACTTGCCATGGCTGTAGAAGAAGAGCCGTCCCGCGGCCAGGCACATGCCACGCGCATCGAGCGGTTCCGTCTCGTGATGACGCCACACGATTCGTTCGGTGGCGAGATCGATGGCCAGCAAGGTGTGGCCGAAACCCCAGGGATAGGTCTTGCTGTTGTAACCCTGCCCAAGCGGTCCGCCCCAGGGCCAGCCGCGAGCCTTGCGGTCTCCTCGCACCGTCGGATCCGCAGCTTCCGGTTGGCCGACGAGCGCGAACAGCGTGCCGTCCACCAGAGCCATCCATTTCCAGACCGGGCCGTCTCCCGGCGGTGCGACAATTTCCCCACGCAGTTCACCCGTCGCCGCGTCCAGCTTTTTACACGAAACGTCGTCCGCCAGGTACAGCGTCTCGGCCGTCGCGATCATCGTGTTGCGATGGATCATGAACGACGGGCTGAGCTTTCGCTGCCAGAGAATCGTTCCATTAAACGCGTTCTGGCAAATTAACGTGCTCAGCAATGGCCATTCTCGCTCCTTGATGGCGATATGCCCGAACGCTTTGAACAGCCGGCCCCCGGAGGCAACGGTCACCAGCGGCATGGGACCATACCATGGCTCGGCCAGGAAATGGGTCAGGTACGGTGCCCTGGCTACGAGATCCTGCGACTGAGGATTATTGTCCGGTCCGTGATAGGGATGCGACCAGTCGTCGATATGGGGGGGAAACGGTTTCACGAGGACTTCATCCCCCACGAGTGCGGTTCCTTGCGGTCGGAGCACTCGCAGCACCTCGGCACGTGCCACTTGGTTTGTCACGGACTCGCTGACCACGACCACATCCGCCAAGTCGCTGGCCATCGACAAGTGGGACCAGCTGCCGTGTCCGACGGTCAGCCGGCTGCCGAGCAGACCGGCTTCATCCGCTGCCTCACGCAATGCTTCGACATCATCGGAATCAGGCGACTGGGCATAGACGGTGATTCCGTCTTGCCGGGCTAAGGCCAGGGCCAGCTCGGGGGTACCTAGCACAATGCACAGACCTCGCCTCAATCCGACGCGATCTTGAACGGCCGCCGCGTCTTGGGCGGAGGACGTGGCCAGTCCCACGGTGCTGCATGCCCAGGTCAGTACCACCGACGTCGCACTAATCCATCGATTCATGACGTTTTGGCTCCTCTGAAAAGGGACGGTCTTGCGAAGCCGCAGCAGAAAATCGGCGCCGAGTCCACCAGGCTCCGCCGCCCAGGACGGCGAATGCCAGTCCTCCTCCGGCCAGGACGAGCCATGCCGCGCTAAGGGACTCCTGAGCGTCATCGCGCGGGGCTGAAGGTGGTGGCGCGGATACCGCGAGCGTCTGCCCGGGCGGAACGGGTACCAGCGTCTGGACGGCCACCTCGGTCGCTTCTCCCGACTCGTGGATGCCTAAGGCCACGTCCCAATCCGCGGTCAGCAGCAGATCCATGCCAGGGTTCTGCGACTTGACGGAACAGGAACAAGCGCCGCAAAGAAATTCTTCGACCCCACGCAGCGCCTCGAGCTCGAGTTGCTCGCCAGGAAACGCCTGGAGCGCTCGTCCCCGCCCAAAGACGGGGACGACGATCACTTCATCAGCCGCAGTCAATCCCTCGTCGGTATGCAGGATGGTGGCAAGGAACGCGTGCTCAGCAGGATCCGCACGGTTCAGCCGCAGCACCGGGAACTCGATGCGGAGAGGCACGGGCGAGAGCAGGCCCTCTTCCTCGCCGGGAGGTAATTGCAGCACTCCGCCAGGCTGCACCTTTGCATCGGGCAGCTGCAGGGATCCGGCCAGTTCGCGGAGATGACCTTCCAGCGCGTCGACGACAGGTTGATCTCGACGGGGATCCCCCGTCTCGATCACCAGCCACACCGTCGAAGCACCTTCGAGCAGTCGGCGGGCCAGCTCCTCACGCATGGGTGACCTTAGCAAGCGGTCGATCGAATCGCGGTCGGCGGGACCCGACCATAGTGTCGTTTCGAGTTGTAGCGCGGCCGGATAGCGGACGACCAGCCACGGCGCCCGCGCGGCGGACTGACTTTCCCACACGGCGCGAACGGCATCGTCCATCGGCTGACGCAGATCGACGGACGTCACCCGGAGATTGGACAGCGGTCGACCGTGACTGCCGGCCGCCTGCAGTTGCCGCACGAGCCCATCGATCGCGGCCGTGGGCGGGCCCTCATGAAACAGGATCGCCTCGTACGTGTCTGGCTTCCAGCGTTCGAGCGCGTACCGAAAGACCGGCACGTTGCATGCGCGGACCGCCGAGGTGGGTGAGGTCGCCAGCAGGGCGGCCACGATCCATGCGAGACGCTTGATTTTCATGACAGGGCCTCGACGCACGGAAGCGATACGGAACGCCGAGCCCAGAATGTAGCACAGCCGCGGCCCCCTGTGTGGTTTGAGAGCTTGGTCCGCTGAGCTTGGCCCGCTCGGCCCGAGCGCAGTCCTTACCGCCGGGGCCCGTCGGTTCTCTGCGTCCTCTCCGTAGCTACGTTCGTCAGAGCGTGGGGGCGCGAGCGGGAGGCGTGATTGCCGATCGACGTTGTGCGCGCCCCCTTTCTGGCGAAAGGGGCGACGCCGAGAGGTCACTTTTCAGCCGTGGGTGCCACTGCGGGCGTTGTGGTAGGCAGCGGCAAGGTAGGGAGCACGCCTTTCAGGTCCGTCCACAACGTGCCTTCACCGGCGTAGAACAGCCGCAAGTCGATCGGGTCGGGTAGTCCTTCCGCGAATTCCCACTTGTTGTAGGCCGTGGGGCTGCCGAACGACTCGACCGCCAGCTTGAACTTGTCGGCGCGGGCCTCTTGTTTCATCTGGTCGGCCCTAGCTTGGGCTTCTCCGATCATGACGCTTTTCTTGGCGTCAATCTCGGCGATCTGCTTGTCGACCTGTGCGACGAGCTGTTTCGTTTCGGCTTCGGTTTCCTTGGACTTCTTCTGGCCTTCCGCCAAGGTGTTGGCGACCATTTTCTCGGTTTCCACGCGGATCCGTTCCGCCTCGAGCTCGACCTTTCGTTCGGCTTCCCGCAGCCCACCTTCGGTGCGAGCGGTCTGCTGCTCTTGTTCGCGGGTCAGCTTCATTTCGTCGGCGATGTAACCGTTCTGAATGGGAATCCGGACCTCCTGCGGAATGAATATATGGCGCACCAGACCGTAGAGCAGCGTCAGATGTTTCTCTTCGAGCACCTTGGCGAACTCTTTCGACACGCCTTCCTGGAACTGCTGGCGGGTTTCTCCGACCAGCAGCTGGACGGCGCCCATCTTGGACCCGTTGTTGCGGCAGATGCTCTCCGACTGAGGAATGACGACCTTCTGCTCGGCCTGGTCGACGTTGCCAAACGTCCGAACGACCTGCGGAGCGTTTTCCGGCATGATGCCCCAGATCGCCGTGAAGTCGATCTGAATATTAAACGCATCGTTGGAGGGGAATCCGATGCCGGTATTATTGATGGCGATCGGTTCGCCGCTTTCGTCGACAACGAGGCTGCCCTGCGAGTCTTTCTCTTTCTCGACTTCCATGCTGGTCTCGATGTATCCGATGCCGACGATATCGATTTGTTCTTCGCGGGGATTCACGAAATAGACGCCAGGCGGAAGGACCTGGTCCTGGATGCCGGCCCGACGTTGCTCGGCCGGATTATCGGTCAACAGCGTCCGCACGCCGACGTATCCTGCCTGGATCTCGACCCAGCCGGAGTATTTCTCCTGGAGGCCGACCTGTTCACTCTGAGTCTGGATCTTCTGGAATTCGAAGCCGTAGGTATTCACGCGATAGCGTCCCGGGCCGTAAACGCGGCGGAGGATGCCGCGGTGGCGCGCTCGGTCGGATCCGCCGAGTTCTCCGTCGACGAGAAACTGTCCAGATGGGAGCGAATCGCCCATCTTGCTGGTCACGATGGCCACTTCGCCTGGCATGACGACGACATCGTCGACGATGGAGCGTTCCCACCAGATGGGGCAATAGAAGTGGCGGCCGGGGCCGCGCAGTTCCTCGAGCACACCGATTTCGCCCTCTTGGGCGAACCGCCCTTCGGCGCGTGACGGACGTCCCCAGACGAGCGGGCCTTTGTACCGCAGCAGCAGGCTCGACCCCTCGGGTACGTAAACGTAGTTCAGTCCCCATTGAACGCCCATGTAGAGCAATCCCACGGCGAGGACGAGAGTGACTGCTCCGACGATGAATGACCTGGCACGCATGGCTCGTATGTCCCTTATTCCTGACGCATGATCCTGGAGCGGGTTGATCGGACGGCCCTGCCCTAGCGAGACGATTGATCCGCGGCGACGGATGGCGGCGCTGCGGCGGCGGACGGCGAGGTCGTCGCGGGCTCGTTATATTCGCGGAAGTAGTCCATGAGCGGGCTGTTCGCGGTATTGACCATCATCTGACGGAAGGATGGTGCCAGCTTGCGCAACAGTACCCAGCGGGCGTACAAGTCGCCGCTGCCGCCAAACGCTTCCACCGACTTGCGCCAGCCCGCGGCTTCGGCTGTGTTCTGGAACATGATGACATCCGCCTCGGCCTTGCCACGAGCCAGCTCCGCATCGGCCAGATCCTGAGCGGCACTCTGTTCGAATTCCGCGACCTTCAAGCGCTGAGCGGCTTCAATTAGCGCCACTTCCTTCTTACGCGTGGCTTCCGTGGTGACCTTGATCACTTCCTGCTCGGCCGCGACGATCGCCTGTTTCTGGGTGATCGTCTCTTTTTCGATCTTTAGTTGCTTCTCGGCTTCCTGCTGCAGGAACTCCTTCTTGAACTGTTCTTCCTGCTGCATGGCAATCTGCCGCCGGCGCACTGGATCGGCGATCTTCTGCGGCGGATTGATCTGGGTAATCAGCGCCTGGATGATTTCGATCCCCTGCGATTCGCAAGTCAGCTCCAGCGACTTTTGGAAGTCGGTCTGGAATTGCGTGCGTGTTTCTCCCGAGATGAACTCCTTGCCTGAATGATCCGAGCCCTTGATGCGGCAGAAGGATCTGGCGTTGGGCAGGATGACCTTCTTGATGATCTCTTCGTCGATGCGGGCATCGTGATGCCGACCGTCATTTTCGACGTCGTTGTAGGTCACGAACACGCGGGCCGCATCGTCCGGCCGAATGCGGAATTCGATGATGCCATCCAGCGAAACCCAGAACCCGTCTCGCGAGGGGAATCCCATTTCGCCCCCCTCGATCAGATTGAAACGCTGGCTCCGGCAATCCACGAGGAAGATCCTCGTCTCGTAGGGATTGACGTAGTAGGTGCCTTCGCTGAACGTGTCGGCCTGAACGCCCCGTGTGCCGGGCTGCGACAGCAGTTGATTGGCGTTCTCGGGCAGCGGCGCGGCCAGCTGCGTTACCACGCCCTTGTAACCCGCCGGGATCACGACCGGATCGTGCAGCTCGACGAGTTCCGCGTAATTGTTGGTGTACCGCTGAGGCCCGTCGACGATCTGAGCGTTGATCGGGTAACGACCCGGACGAAGCACTTCCGCGACGATGCCCTTCTGGTCCTCGCCTGCCGCAATGATGGAACCGAAGGGCAATTCCTCGCCATATAACCGGATCCGCACACCCAGCTTGCCCTGCGGAATCTCGACCTGCGGCACGACTTCCCAGTCCCAGTGCCACGGGTTGTAGAAGTAACGACCCTCGGTGAGGACTTCTTTCTGAACGCCCTTGTATTCGGCGCTCGGAGCAATCTCGTCACCGTTCGTGAGATCCTTGCCCGTCTTCTTCGTGAGGACCGCCATGTATCCGGTCGGAACTTCGATCCGGCACATGCCGTAGGCGATCACGCCGCCAATAGCGGCTACGACGATCAGCATGCCGAAGCCGCTGGCGCCAAGCAAGGCAGCCAAAGGACCGCTGGGCGACGAAGAAGATTGATTTCGCATAGCGCAGTTCCAGACGAAGCGGGAAGCCACAGTCAGACGACGTTTCCCCTCTATTCGGCTACGGGACTGGTATCTTGTGCGTCTTCGCGAATAGTTCACGAAGATGCAGGATGTCCGGCATGAGTCGCTTATCCGCCGGAACCCACCTGTGCGAGCTGAGGACGGCGTCCCGCTTTTCGGATGGCGTGCCGACCGTTACGATCGGTCCTGACGTAACCGCGCAACCGTGCGCACCTGGCTGATCCTTCCTGTCGCGAAACGCGTTCTCTCCCGCAGCCTGCGACCTGCCGCATCACCGATGAAGTGTCGCCTGACCGCTGCTTGCAGGTCCGAAACGGTAATGGCCGGTTTCGCACTGCTGGCGCCGTGGCTGTGGATGTTCGGACCCCTGCTGGTCTGCGACGACGTGCCGGCCTGGCGCGACGCAGGCAACTTCTATTACCCGCTCTTTCAATGGCAATGTGCCGAATGGGGAGCAGGGCGCATCCCGCTGTGGAACCCGGGGACCAACTTCGGGATGCCGGCGTTGGCGGATGCCACGGCGAGCGTTTTCTACCCAGGCAAGCTGCTATTCCTGCTGCCCCTGGAGTTTTCGGTTCGCTATGACCTGTACGTCGCCTTGCATGTCCTGGGTGCCGCGGTCGCCGCGTACTACGTAGCGCGTCGGTCGCGCTACGGTCCGGGGGCGTCCGCCATCGCCGCCATCGGATATGCGTACGGAGGGCCAGTTCTCTTCCAAATCCATAACGTCGTGTATCTGGTCGGTGCCGCCTGGCTGCCGTTGGCCTGGTGGCTGGGCATCACGGCACTCGAGCGGTGCCGTGCCCGGTGCGCGCTGCAGTGGGGGCTCGTCCTGGCGCTGATCGTACTGGGCGGCGATCCGCAGTTGGCCTACCACATCGTCCTGGTGCTGGGCGCGTGGTCAGTGCTCGGCTTCGTGATCATGCCCTGGCGGAGAAGTCCGGGCCGGTGCCTGGGTGCGACCCGCTCCCCTGCCCTGCCCCGCCGATTCTCCGTCGCCTGGGGCCGGTTGCAGATGTTGCTTCTCGCGGTCGCCGGCGGAATCGGTCTGTCCGCGATCCAGATCGTGCCGACTTGGGAGTGGAGTCAGCGCAGCGATCGTGCGCGTTTCGACGATCCGCGCAGTCTGTATGAAGCCGTGGCGCGGAGCGTTACGGATGGCCAGCCTGCGGAGGGTCGCGCATGGGCCCGTCGCCTGATGCACGCCGCACTGAGCGATACGCAGCCCGGTACCCACGAAGCGTCCGTCTATGCCTACAGCATTTCGCCCTGGCGGCTTCCGGAACTGGTCTGGCCGAATATCTCGGGTACCGCGTTTCCAACACATCGACGCTGGCTGGCGGCAGTCGGAGGCGAGTCCCGCGCTTGGACGCCGTCCCTCTACGCCGGATTACTGCCCCTGTTGACGTGGCTGGCGGCGTGGCGCCAGCCGGACCCGCGTGGGCGGCTGCGCGTCGCGCGGTGGCTGTTCCTGGGTTCGTTGGTGGCGAGTTTCGGATGGTATGGACCCGGCTGGCTTGGGCGAGAACTCGCGCTGTGGCTCGCGCCGGACTGGAACGCTGCGGGGCGCTGGGGGCCAGCGGTAGGTGGCCTGTACTGGCTGATGGTGGTCGTCCTGCCCGGCTACGTGCAATTCCGTTATCCGGCAAAGTGGCTGGTACTCGCCTCGTGGGGCCTCAGCCTGTCGGCTGCCCACGGCCTGGAAACGTGGCGCGCCTCCGATGCCTTGGCCCCGAGGCGAGCGTTCGCCCTGGGCCCTCGGCACCGATTGCGCCGCGCACTGGTTTGGGCCGCCCTGACCAGCCTCCTGCTGGCGATCGTCTCGACCGTTGCCCGCGAATGGGGATGGTTTCGATTTCCCGCGTCGCGGCCCGACGAACTCTTCGGACCGTTTGATGCGGATGGAGCGGGGCGCGGTCTCTGTCGAAGCTTCCTGCATGCTGGTGCGGTAGGGCTGCTGATCTGGCTGCTGCTGGTGCACGGGAGCGGGAAGGGTATCCGTGAAGCCACGACTTGGCTCGCGCTGATCGTGGCCGTGGAGCTGACTTTCGCCCATCGATGGTTCCTGGCCCCCGTCCCTGCCGATACTTGGCGGCAGCCGTCGGCAGTCGGCCTGTCGGCAGGCCCCATTCCGGGTGAGGAAACGACGCCGCTGGTCAGCGGGCTGCACGTCCCTTTCCCTTTCCCGTCACCTGCTGCCTGGCAGGCAGCGACTTCGGAAGATCGCCTGACCGAAATCGTGGCTTGGGAACGAGCCGCGGCGGTGCCCCATCATCATCTCCCGCGCCGCTTGCGCGTGGTGGGGGCGCGGACGACATTGAACGCGGCCGAGGTCGAAGCATTGCTGCGCCTGGTTCCCCGGTTCGTCGCCGACGAACCTGCCTCGCCGGTGCTCACGGCCTGGTGCCGCGCCCTAGGAGTCACGCAGCTCATAACTCTTCCGGTCGGCGATGAGGTCGGCCCGGCTGTCTCTGTACGACAGCTGACGCCGCGGCCGGGCGCCGCCCAGGCACACGTGCTGCCTCCCCTATCCGATGAGCATCCTCGAGCGTGGTGCGTAGATCGTTGGGAGCCGGCGCCGGCGCTTCGCGGGCCGAGCCGCGCGGCACTGGCCAGCCATATGAAATCCCTGTGGCTCGATCCCAGTTCGGCTGGCCCGCGCGAATTGTCCG
>JBFWYF010000012.1:0-25941 GCA_050186685.1 Pirellulaceae bacterium | reverse complement strand
ACCATCTCGATGCACGCGGATGAATTCAACGAACTCATCGGCGACGAGTTCGTGCCGCTGTTGAACAAGGCCGGCGGTGCCGGTTTTCAGGTGACTGCCTACACGCAGACCTGGTCAGACGTGGAAGCCAAGATCGGCAGCCGCGCCAAGGCTGGCCAGGTGGCCGGCAACTTCAACACGATGATCATGCTGCGTGTGAAGGAGCTCGCCACCGCCGAGATGCTGACCGACCAGCTGCCACGCGTGGAGGTGTTCACGCTGATGAGCGTGTCCGGCGTCGATGACTCGTCGGACCCGACCTCGGGCATCGACTTCAAGTCCCGCAACGAGGACCGTATCAGCGTCTCCGAGGTGCCGATGCTGACGGCGGCGGAGCTTGTCCGCCTGCCCAAGGGCCAGGCCTTCGCGCTGCTCGAGGGCGGGCGTCTGTGGAAGATCCGCATGCCGTTGCCGGACGACCGGGGCGATCCGGCAATGCCCACGAGTCTGGCCGCCATCGCCAACGAGATGGAGCGAACCTACATCACCAACGAGCACTGGTACCGCGCGACCGAGACCTGGTGGCACGCCGCCGCTGACGTGGACGTGCCACTAACAAACGCCGCGGACGATGGCTGAGGCCACTGCGGATCCCCGGCGCAGGGACGTCCGCCAAGGGCTGATTTCCAACTTCCTGACGACGGTCGCCCAGGGCATCAAATGGCTGCTGTTGTCCCTGGTGTTCTCAATCCTCACCGAGTGGGTCGGCATGGCTATTTGGTGGCCGGATCAGGGGCTCAACCATAGTCGGAACATGCTCGCCGCCGAAATCAGTTATCTCCAGCAAGACTTCGGCCGAAGCCTGGTCAGCTCGGACCCGGCCCGGTTCACCAAGACGGTGGCCGACAAGACCTATTACGTCCTGTTCGAGGCATCCCGATTCGCCGATTTCGTGCGGTGGATTGGCGCACCGACGCAGCCGAGCGAGACCGGTCTGCGAGCGCGAATGCACGCGATGTTCCAACCGATCGCCGAGTACGTCCTGGCAGCCATGCAGGTGACACAGGTGTTTTCGGTGCGCCTCGCCATCCTCGTGCTCGCGTTGCCGGTTTTCGGGTTGTTCAGTCTGGTGGCCATCGTCGACGGTTTGGTGAAGCGCGACCTGCGTCGATGGGGCGGGGGGCGCGAGAGCTCGTTCGTGTACCACTGGGCAAAGCGCTCCGCCTTGCCGCTGCTCGTGCTGACGTGGGTGATCTACCTGGCGCTGCCGTTCAGCCTGCACCCGAGCTTCGTGGTGCTCCCCTTCGCAACCCTGTTTGCGCTGAGCGTGGCGGTGACTGCGAGTACGTTCAAGAAGTACCTCTAAAAAGCAACCGAGGTTCCGACTCTTCCTGGGCGGCTCGTTGTACGTTTATGCACATAAGCGTATAAGATCACTGTTCGTCTTCCGGGAGGATGTCGATGAGTAACGTGCGATGGTCCATCGTAGTACGCGATGACGTGGACAGGGCGCTACGGACCTACCTGGGTCGGCTTGGTATGAAAAAGGGAGACATCTCTCAGTTCGTCGAAGAGGCAGTACAGGCGCGCCTTTTCCAATTGACCGTCGAGGGCACGAAACGGCGTAACCAGCAACATTCTCAGGATGAAATGCTGGAGGCGATCAATGAAGCTCTGCGCGGCAAGTAGACGATTCCGTCGTCATTTGAGCCGCGCTCCGAGCGACAGGCCTATGACCCTTCGGCTTTCGGCTCGCCAGTCGCTTCTGATGATCGGTTGGGGCGACCGATGAGGGGTTACCAGACCAACTACGTCAATCTGATCGCGGACAACCTTCGAGACCGCTACGAGAGTGGGTTCCCCATTCTGAAGGAACTGATTCAGAACGCTGACGACGCAAAAGCTCGTACGTTGATCTTTGGGACTCACCCAGGGTTTCGCGATGCGCCCCATCCGCTGCTGCGTGGACCGGGTCTTTGGTTCTTCAACGATGGCGAGTTCAAGAAGAGCGATTCGGATGCTCTTCGTTCTTTCGGCATCAACAGCAAAGCTGGCGATGCCGGTGTAATAGGCAAGTTTGGCCTCGGGATGAAGAGCGTCTTCCATTTGTGCGAGGCCCTTTTCTACGTCGCCTGGGATGGTGTGGACTTCCACTGTGAAGGCCTCACTCCGTGGAAGCATGATGGTCACAGTCCTCATCCGGAGTGGGATGAGACGAGTGCCGCTGATTGGGACACACTGACAAGTCTCGGCTCTGAACTCGTTGAAATGGCCGGGCACAGCTGGTTCTTGTTGTGGCTTCCACTGCGAATGAAGCGACATTTGCAAGCCAGCTCGGGTGAAGAGACAGGGGCCATCATCAGTCGCTTTCCCGGAGACGATCCGTCCAGTGAGCTCGCATTTCTTGGCGATCCGAAACTCGCGCGCGATGTGGCTGAAATGCTGCCCTTGCTACGACACCTGGAGTGCGTCGAACACAAAGGGAATATCAATAGCTTTGTTTTGGAGCTCTCGTCCGGAGCCCGGCTAATAGGCGATCCGCCCTGCGCGCAGGCGGATGGCCAAATTCTATATGAAGGTAAGGAGCCGCTACTTGGTTACTCCGGGCTGAGGTCAGAAAGCGCGGATGGATGGTTCGCAACCGCGAAGGCGCGAGAAGAGTGGCCCCGTACTTGGTATCGCGATGATTTGGGACGGGAGCACTTGGCAATCGATAAGGCGTCGCCGGAGGCGGCTGTCTTGTTCTGCGCAGGCTTCGATTCTGTTCCGATTTCTCGTCTACATTGGGCGGTGTTCTTGCCAGTCGAGGACGGTGGTCAACGAATTCAAGCGGAAGGCTGCAGGCTGGAACACTCGATTGTCCTCCATGGTCAGTTCTTTCTAGACGCCGGTCGAAAGAACATTCACGGGTTGGAAAACCTTCATCTTGCCCCTGCTGTAGATCGCGACGCGCGAATGGACGAAAGCGCGTTGCGGACTGCCTGGAATCAGAAACTGGCGCAGGACGTGCTGTTGCCGATGGTGCTGCCGGCTCTAGATCGGTACACCGACAAGCTGAAGCTCTCAACGGACGAGTGCGGTTTTTTGACAGAAGCCATATCAACGACGGAATGGTTCCGCACCTTTCGCAAACATATCTGCCGGGACAGCGTCTGGGCGCGAACGCTGCAGCGTGGGACCGAACCGAGATGGAGTTTGGTCGATGGCGATGCTCGCCTTCGCCTTCGCCCTGTTCCCAAGCCGCCGAATTCAGTCCCGGAACGGCCGTGGTTAGTCTTCCCGGAACTGTCCACAAGCAACGTTGTGCCCTACGACGCGGAAGCACCGTGCCTGTGGGATCAGCCACGCCAGTGGCTGGAAGCTGAGCTCGAGCTCTTGCTGTCGCGCATCGGTGGTTTATTCACCGACGGACCGTCCATGGATTACTTGGCTGAGTTCTTGGAGTCCTGGGCGGGTCCTTACCTATCGACGGACCGGATACAGAGCCAACTAGTTTCAGTCCTACGAGATGGCCTACGCGCCGCTGGCCTCAAAGCCCAGCGCCAGGTGGCAGCAAAGGGGAACAGAGTCCTTGGCTTTCTCCGGCCGCAAAACCGGTTGGAGCTTTCGGCGGAGTTGCCGGAGGCGATCCTTAGGGAACTGTGGAGAATCGATGCTCCCGTATTACTGGTTCCCAGGGGAATGGACCCGGCTGCATCGAGCGCGGGTTCGCCGCACGAGAGCGTGCTAGTCCTTTGGCTCGGTGTGCTAGACCGCGCCCTTGGCGGTGAAAGCGAAACACCAGAGCAGCGTCAGGTACTCGTGGCGGTTCACGGGCTATTACATACGCTGCCAGCCGATGCGCGGGGACGATTCCTTCGAGTAAATCGCAAGCTGCGTGTTATTGGAGTTCGCGACGCCGCGACCGGCACCGAGAGGGCGGTGTCTTTCGAGTTTATCGAGCGCATCAGAACGGCCGGCACTTTGTTTGGTTTTTCGGAAGGACTTGGAGAAGCGGCGATGGGTGTCACGCCGCTGCTGTCCCGAGCGATTCCGGACGCGGAAATCTGCCTCGTTCGGGCACAGATTTATCGCGAGCTTTTCCCGGACAATGGAACCGCGAGCGGAAGCAGACGCATCCCTTCCGCAAGTGATGGTCGAGCCTGCCTTGCAGCGATTGGGCACCAGACTACAGGACGACTGGGAGGCGTCGCAGACCGGCAAAGAATGCTCGAACATGCTAATGATCCGGGCACAGACCCCAATGCACTTCGCGGTCTGCGTGTGCTCCTACATGGCGCGGTCGAACATCGCGTCGACGATTCAGCGGTCTTGTGGATCGGACGCCATGATCAACATCCAGCCTGGAACAAACTATGGGCTTCTACTCACAGGGGTGAACAATGGAGCTTGGTTCCCGAGGAACTTGCAAACTCCGTTCCCCGCGCGCGTTGGGGCCAGGCCAACGTTGCGGAGATCGACTCGCACACGCTAATTCAGGAGTTGCGCAGTTCCGCTCTCATCGATATCGCCGCGCCTGAGGGATTCTCGATTGAAGAGCGTGGCGAGATCCTAGCCCGCATTGAGCACGAAGACCTCTGGCGGCGACTTCCTTTTCACACGACCCTGGCTGGCGAGCCGGTACCGGCGACTGGCGAAAACGTTTATCTGGCGCCCACGCGCAAATCGCACGATGAACGATTGGCTCTCCTGGCGACGCTGATAGCGCCAAGCGAAAACGCACGTGTCGCAGAGAAACAGAAACGCTGGCTGAGACCTTTCGACGACCGAGCCATTATCGAGATCGCGCTGAGCACGGAGCAACCCGCTCTCCATTGGCGAAGCGTCATGGCAGCCCTGGATTCCCTCCCAGCCGTTGTTGAAGAGAATCTGCGAGGGCTGATTCGGAGCAAAGGCTGGCTGCCGACTGTTTACGGTACGTCGGCGAAACCCGAAGACGTAATCGATCTCGATGCGTCCTTGGGAGACGAAGCCCACAGACTCGTGGCGGAGCATCGAGTCGCGCACGGCCCCTGCTTTGCGGTACCCGAAGAGATCGAAGGCGCGGTACGAAGTAACCCAGCTTGGGAGAGGCTTCGGGAGCTCGGGTTCGCATCCAGTGACGAGGGCCTAGAGCGCCTTGGATTGCTACTCGAGGATTTGCCCGAATACCACGTCGGGGAGTGGCAAGCAGAGCCGACCGCCGACGAGATCGAACTGTTGGCTCATTGTGAAAAACTCCCGGGTTGGCGGTTGTTGGAGATGGCCTCGGGTGAGCCGTTCGGACGGGAGGCCGCGTGGAGCCAACTTGGGGGAGCCCTCTCAGAATCGATTGATGCTGAGCAATTGGCACGGGTACTGGACTGGCTCAGCAAGGACACTGCCCAATGGCGCGTTCGCAAGTCAGTCTACGACGTATATTTGAGACAATTGGTCCGGTGCGGGGAAAACGCACAGCATTTTATCCCGGGCTTGCGGCTCGCTACCCGCGACAAGAAATGGAGTGATTCTGCGTCACTTTGCTCCGGCGCCCATGGTGTGGTGGATTCGAGGGTTCTAGACGCGCAACAGGCGGCAATTCTGGGCGACCTGGTTTACCAGGCGGGTGCATCGCATGCTCACGAAAGTACGGTCGGCATGCCTGACGCGACGTTTCGACTAGCCCGTGACGCAGCGCCTGAACTCCTACGTGAGTATTTCCGCGATTGGCACGGGAGTCTCGTTCCGTCACCGATGATTGGTGTGGTGCTCGGGTTGCTTGGCTCGGCCATGAGAGGCCTCGCCAACGAGTATCTTTACCCACATAGTTTTGAATGGCTTGTTGGACGCTTGCCTTGGCGAGACCCGGGAAGGACGCGCGAGCGGCGGGAATGGATGGGAGACAAAACTGTAGACGAAGCGCTGGAGCTCATTGAAGCAACAGTCCGGGTCGAGACCGGCGAAGAAGTGGAAGTGCTGAGCCTTCTGGGCCAATCGATACGGGTCGCGCTTGAGCAGGAAGTCCGAACCCTGCTCGCGGGCGCGCTAAGTTGGCAAGGCGGCTACGGGGTGATGATTCCGTTTCGTCGCGTCGAACTTGGTCGATTCGACGCGGAGCAACTCTTCGACCTGCTCCGTGCCACCGCCGAGCGACTCTACTTCGAGTTGTACAACCAGGCGAAGGTGGATTTCGGATTCTTGTGGCAGGAGCTAGACCGGAGCGATCAGCTGGAAATCGGAATCGCTCGTCGGCTGATCCTGGATCACATTCCCTTCTACCTCAGACAGCTCTCCGTGAAGAGCGACCGGATCGAAAAGCAACTAGCGATCTGCGACTCGTGGCGGCGCCGGATCGCCGAAGCAGAAGCGGAGGGGGAATCAGCGGAATCAAGCAGAAGAGAGTTGCGCCAGTCACTCGAGAAATTGGCCGGTTGCATCGACCTGAACACAGACGAACAGGGTGCGGTCGTCCAGGCCGTCAAGAGCAAGCTTAAGCAGTACCAATATGAGCTCTCGAGTATTCCACTGGAACTGTTCCAGAATGCCGACGACGCCGCCGTCGAGCTGGGTCATTTTCACGCTTTTCCTTTGCAAGGCTCCGAGGTGCCGCCGGCGGCACGGCGATTCGTGGTGGAGGAGCAGAGCGATGGACTCGCGTTTCTCCACTGGGGGCGCCCTGTCAACGCTCGCGGTCCCGTCGGCTTCGACGGCGAACGACGCGGCTACGACCGAGACCTAGAGAAGATGCTCATTCTTTCAGCCTCCGACAAGCGTGGCGACGAAGGCGTAACCGGTAAGTTCGGCTTGGGGTTCAAGAGCGTATTGCTGGCGTGCGAACATCCACGAATCATTAGTGGCCGGTTGGCCATACGCGTGGTGTCCGGGATCCTGCCCCAGCCTTGGAAGGACTCCCAGAAGGCGCGGGTTCGGCTGACCCGACTAGGCGCAAACTCCAAGCTGCCGGGGACGCTCATAGAGCTTCCCGGTGTTCACGGCGAACTTAGGGATCAAGTTCTGGAACGGTTCCGACAGCTCGCGGGGATCCTATGCGTTTTTGGGCGTGCCCTCCGGACCATTACCCATGTCGCGGCGTCAGAGTCGACCTGGCATTGGCGACCGAGCGAAATTTGCCCGGGCGTAGAGGTCGGCCAGCTGGATTTAATGGGTGATTGGGGCGCCCACACGACGGCGCTCTGTATCCGCACAGAAATCGGCAGCGTGCTCATGGCAGTGGGGCCCCAGGGTTTTCGTCCACTGCCTGACGGGGTTCCCGCACTCTGGGTCACAGCGCCCACTCGAGAAACGTCGACCGTCGGTTTCGCCATCAACGGAAATTTTGACTTGGATGCCGGGCGCGCCAGGCTGGCTGGAAGCACGACTGAAAACCTGGAGAAAGCATCACGCATAGGCAGCGCGGCCGGCGGCGTCTTGGACGCGCTGCTCGAACGCTCTTTTGAGGATTGGCCGTCCGTCCGGGCCGCGCTGGGATTGGCGGCGGATGCCGACGCTCTAGGGTTCTGGGAGAGCATGTGGTTTGGATTGACGAAAGGATGGTTGCGGCGCCGTCGCAGCGATGGGGCGGAGCTGGCCCGATCGGTGGTGCTCGGCGCGCTCACACGGTTGAGCGAGCGCCCAATGGCCGTGCCCAACGGGTTGGCGGGAGCTCTACGTGGATTCTCGGATGCGAGCGATATCCGGTACGAACTGGGCGGGGCGCTTTTGCAAGAGGACGTTGTCGCAAAGTTGGGAGCCTGGACAAGATTCGCAAGCCGCTACCCTCGCCACCTCTGCGTCTCCACGGAGATTGGCGACATCGTCAGAGAGGCCAAGCTGGCGAACCCACAGCCCCTGGGCCTTTCTGCGCTAGTGGGTCTGTTGGAGCGCTCCAGAGTTGAGCCGGCCGATGCCGAAGTCCTTGGATGGGTGCAGCTTCTGACCGAGGACAGTTCAGACTGGGAGTCCGTCGATCTTCAGGAACGGTTGAGTCAGTTGCAGTTTCGGTCCGAAGCGGGAGAGTGGGTCGAGGCCCGTAAGCTGCTGGCTCTTCATGGCCCAGGCCTCGACTCGGACGAACCGAGAAGGCATGCATTAGCGCCACCCGAGTATCGATTGCACTCCGATTACTACGTCGAAACGGACGGCGAACATTCGGCCGCGACCTTTTTTCTGATCGCCCGGCAACGCATGGAGGCCCCGGCAGAGCGAGTAGCGCAATGGGTTCTGGACGCGGGTTGGGTTGAGGTGCGACGCGCTTCTCTGAAATACCTCGCTGACGGCGACCTTGGGGAACGCGTCGCGGAGCGGGTGCGCGGTGCCGAGTGGTTGCGTTCCGCACTGCAGGACCCTGAGCTCATACGAGGGCTGAGTGAGGAACAGGTTGACCGGCTCCTTCGACGCCTGGTTTCGGTTGCCCGACTTGAGTGGGCCGTTGAAACCGACGAACTGCCGGAGGATCGCGAACCGATATCCGCGCACGTCGATCTGACGACGGCCTTGCTTAGGCTTCACGAATGGTGGTCGAAGGAGCGGAAACAAAGAGCAGGAGAATATCGGAATCGTTTGTATCCTCAGGGACTGAATCTTGAGCCGGACCCGCACAGCGGTCGAATCGACCGATCGTCATGGCTCATGCTCCTCGCAATCGGGAGCTTTCAGGGTATGGGACGTACCCGAGATGAACAGCATCGTGGCTTCATCCGGTACTGTCAGGACCGCGGCTGGTGGAATGTCTTCACGGAAAGCGATCCTAAAAAGGAACCGGAAAAATGGATGAACATCATCGAGGAGTATGCGGAAGCGCAGCATGACGATGAGGAATGGACGCAGTGGTTGGCTCAGTTCCCGAAGCTCTATCGGTTACGCCGCTGGCTGGACGACTACGCAGATCTATTCCTCTCGATTGATCGCTTCGATGAAAGTTTCGCCCTCGACACGATTCTTGCGCCGAGAGCGAACCCGAAGTTTCAGGGGGGTGGGATCGACGCGCCGCCGCTGACTAGGACTTTGCGGGTCGGATCCCATCTTGTCGTTCGGGAGCTTCTGCATCACGGTGTGATCAAAAGCCGGTTCGCAGCTCCCCATGCCTACGCGCCGATAGACCGCGTCCAGACTTTTTTCGACGCATTCGGTGCCTGGGTCTACACCGGCGAGGACATCTACCAAATCCTGGTGGAACACTTGGGCGAAGACGCGGCTGACTTCGGCGGAGACTATGACATCCCGTTGCGGATAATCTCCTCCGATGAATCGTTACGTCACAAATTGCTTGAATAGTTGTTGGGAATAGTCGAGAGAATGCCACGTGCAATTGACATCTGGTTTGACGGACAGGACTACATACTGAGGGCGGAATAGTGCTTGAAGCGGGACAGCAAGTTCACCATCCGGGTTTCGGGACAGGAAGCGTGATCCTGGACCAAGGGGACACTGTCATCGTGCGTTTCGAAGACCGAATCGAGTCCTGCGAAGCGAGCAGTTTGACGCCTCGTCTCGGGGTCGTCGACGCGGTCAAGCTGGGGCGGTGGTCGCCGACGCTGGATGTGACTCTAAAGGCCCAATCTGCAGCCATACGCTCATTGAACGACGCGTGGGGAGTTTTCTCGCGGTCACGAATCGACCTTCTTCCGCACCAGCTGTGGGTGTGCCATCGAGCTCTACAGCAGTGGCCAATCCGATTGTTAGTCGCTGACGATGTTGGGTTGGGAAAGACGATAGAGGCCGGCCTCATTCTGTGGCCTTTGCTTTCCAGCGGAAAGGTAAGAAGGCTTTTGATTCTCACGCCCGCCTCCCTTGTAGAGCAATGGCAATACCGGCTACGGACGCTCTTTGACATCCGCATGTCGATGTATCGCCCCGAGGTAGATCGCCCGAGGGCCGACTTCTGGAGTACCCATAACCAAGTTGTCGCGTCCCTGCCAACTATGCGCATGGATCGCGCGGGGCGCCACGAGCGACTATTGGACGCGCCCGCCTGGGACATGCTCATCGTGGATGAGGCGCACCATCTCAACGCTGACGATCAGACAGGAAAAACGCTGGGCTATCAGTTCATCGAACGTCTTGTCGAAGAGGATCGCGTCCAGTCATGCCTCTTTTTCACGGGTACGCCCCACCGTGGTAAGCCTTACGGCTTCTGGTCGCTCATGGGGCTGCTACGGCCCGATCTCTTCGGTCCAAACCGCCCGGAGCAGGAGCAAATGCCACTGCTGAGGCAGGTGCTTATTCGGAACTTCAAGCAAAAAGTCACCGACATGGCAGGAAACCGACTGTTTCAGCCGGTAAGCAACCACCCCGAAACCTACGACTACACGGACGAAGAGCGAGATTTTTATCAGCTCCTGACGAACTTCATACTCGCCGGTAACGCTTATGCATCCGGATTGCAACAGAGTGAGCGCCGGCAGGTAACGCTGGTCCTAATTGCTATGCAGAAGATTGCATCCAGCTCGGTGGCGGCCATTCGGGCCGCGCTGAGAAGGCGGCTGGAGAAGCTGAGGAAGGAGGTAACCGAGCTTCGCGAGCTCTATGGGCCCGACTTTCCCGCAAGCGAGGAGGAAGACCCCGAAGTCTTGGACGCCTTTACCCGGTGGATGAATCAAGAGCGGTTCCGATTGCTCGAGGACGAGTTGCCCCATCTCGAGTCGCTGCTTCGAGCCGCCGAGCAGATCAAAGAAGAGAGCAAGATCGCTCGCATAGGCGAGATCATCGTCAACCAATACGGTGACCGTTCAATCTTGCTGTTTACGGAATACAAAGCGACCCAAGCGCTAGTGGTGTCGACTTTGATGGCCCGTTTCGGCGAGCACAGCGTTGGGTTTATCAACGGCGACAATCGATTAGAGGGAGTTCGGCGACCTTCAGGCGAGGAGACGGTCATCTCGGCCAACCGGGAGACGACTGCTGATTCGTTTAATCAGGGCCGGATCCGATTTCTTGTTTCGACCGAGGCAGGCGGCGAGGGAATCGACCTGCAGGAGCGCAGTCACACGCTTATTCACGTAGATCTTCCTTGGAATCCCATGCGGCTTCATCAGAGGGTCGGTCGATTGAACCGGTATGGCCAGAAGCACCCCGTTGATGTCGTGACCATTCGCAACCCCAGTACTGTGGAGTCCAGGATCTGGGGCAAGCTCGAAACGAAACTCGGTCACATCATGGAGGCCCTCGGACATGCCATGGATGAGCCGGAAGATTTGATGCAGATGGTTCTTGGCATGGCCGGTCCGAGTTTCTTCAACGAGTTGTTTGCCGAGGGCCAGTCGGTTCGAGCGGATCGTCTGGATGAATGGTTCGACGCGAAAACGAGGAGCCTAGGCGGAAAATCCGCTCTTATGACCGTGACAGACCTAGTGGGGCACTGTCAGAGTTTCGACTTATCCCAGTTAGAAGACGTTCCTCGAAAGGACCTTCCGGACTTGGTCCCCTTCTTCTACGGCGCGTTGGTCAAGAATCGGCGCCGACCCGACCGAGAAGGAGGCTCCTTCAGTTTTAAGACGCCGGACGCATGGTTGGGCTCACCGGGCGTGCGGGCACGTTACGAGGATCTGATCTTTCACCGGCATCCCCATGATGCGGAGGAGTCCAAGCGGATCGTGGGCGTTGGTCATCAGGTCTTTGACCGGGCGCTGTCCCAGGCGGAGGACGAGGAAGCGGGGCTTGCACTGTTACGCGAGACGACGCATCCACTAGCGGTCTTTCAGGTCCAGGATGCAGTGACCAGCCGAACTGGCCACCTGCGACAGGTGGCCGTGGGTGTTACCGCAAACGATGCAGGCGCCTTGGTCCTGCTACGGGACGAGCAGATTCTGGATCTGCTCAATCTACGCAAGCCTGGGCAAGCCGACGTGTCCGGCGCGGTGCAACCGATTCAGAGTGACGAGATGTCGGTCTGGCTGGAGGGGGCTCGCGAGTACGCTTCCCGAAACGTGGAACAGTTGCGACTGCCTTTTCTGAAGCCACAGGTGAGCGATCTGACGCTGTTCTGGCCGGAAAGCGACATCGCAGAATAGTGGGCTGCGCGGTACGTCGGGTTAGGTGCACAGCCCCTCTGCCAACATGCCGAAAATCGCAGGCTCCGCTGGTAAACCACGCCGGGCATTGACGCAATATCCCCTATTGCGATTCGTGCAGCACGCTAATCATGTGCAGCATGAGACCCGCGAACCCAACCCTCCGATTCCTAGCCATAGCGGCCCTTGTCGCAGGGTTCTCGCTCGTTTGCGGCTCGGCATTCGCCGATGCCGACGCCGAGCGCGAAGCCCTCGCACGCCTCATCCACGAGATCGAAGCGCTCGCCCCGCTGGTCGAGACCGCTGAGTCGCAAGCCAGCCTCGACGCCCGCATCCGATTTCGTTACGACTGGCTCCGCCAGGACCTCGAGCGCATCCGCGCCGGCATCCAGGAGCACATCGACGCGCCGCGCACCGAGCCGCGGACGTTTCCGCCGCTGCGCGGCGACTATCGGCAGTGAGCCAGAGCGGTGACGCCTGCACAGAGTGCCGCGTTTCAGGCTGGTTCCGGAGTCACTCCGGGAACGCTGCTCACGACCATCGCCAGCGTTGTCCTGGTGCTCACGTTCGTCTGGGTGATGTGGGTGACCGTCGGGTCGTTTCGCGCGTGGCAGGACGGGCAGGTCGCGCTGTTCGACCTCGTCTGGGCGGCGCTACGCGCCAGCATCGTGCTGCTCGTGCTCGGGTTCTATTTGCGGTGACGGGGTGACCGGAACCGTGTTGAGCCGGGAGCAAGCCCCGGCATGTCGTGATCAGGGGCGTGCCCCGCAACTTCGGAGAAATGATGATGTTCAATCGACACAAGCAAAGGACGGTGGCCCTGGCGTGCCTCCTCGGTCTCGCAGCCAATCCGCCCGTGTGGGCGGCGCTTCCGACCCCGGTTGCGCCGAGTACGGCGCCGGCAGCCGGCGACTGGATCGCCCTGATCCAGGGCTACATCAAGGATGGCGGTCTCGTGCTGGGACTGGCGATCGCTGTGCTGGGCTTTCTGTGGGTGGCGTATCTCGCGTTCGCGAAGTTCAACGAGGCGCGGCAGGGCAAGGCGGAGTGGGCGGAGGTCGGCGTGCTCGGCATCGTCGGTGCGGTGGTGCTGATTTTCGCGAGCTACCTGCTGACCGAAGCCGCTGGCGTCATCTGATCCGACATGACCGAACGGCACGACATCCTGGCCGACCGGCTCAACGCCGAGCCCGCCATCTTCAAGGGCTGCTCCTCGAGCGAGCTTGGCGTCATCGTCGGCGTGGCCGCACTCGTGTGGTTGCCCGTCAGTCTGATTCTGGCGTGGCTCGCGGGTGCGGTCACGATGGGCTTCGGCATCGCCGGCGTCGGCATCGTGGCGACCGTGCTGCTCATGGCGAGTCTGTTTCAGCGTCTGAAGCGGAACCGGCCGGACGGCTACTACCAGCAGCAGATCGTGCTCTGGCTCGATGACCGGGGCCTGAAACGTTCGCCCTTCGTCCGCCGCAGCGGCGCGTGGGATATCGGCAGGAGCGCGCATGCGACGTTACCGATACGAGATCGATAATGTCCGCGCGCATCTGCGGTCCCTATGGGCCGTGATCGCCATCCAGGCGGTGGTGATCGCAGGTCTTTGGTTCGGCTGGAGTCAGGCACCCGAACGACTCACCGTGCACATCCCGCCGGATTTGCGTTCGGGCGCTGTACTCGCTGTCGACGAGGTGCCGCCACCCAACGTCTACGCGTTCGCGTTCTACATCTTCCAGCAGCTCAACCGCTGGCCGGAGGATGGTGCCAGTGACTACGGCCGGGCCATCTTTCAGGTGTCGCCGTACCTGACGCCCCGTTACCGCGCCGATCTGATCGCTGAGCTCGAGCAGAAAGGACGCCAAGGCGAGCTCGCCTATCGCGTTCGCGGCATGCAGGAGATCCCGGGCCACGGCTACGAGGAACGCCGGGTCGATGTGCTGAGCCCGCAGGCTTGGATCGTGTGGCTGGACGTCGACCTGCTGGAGTCGGTGAAGGGCATGACCGTCAAGCGCACCGCGATCCGCTACCCACTGCGCGTCGTTCGCTACGCGGTTGACCTGGAGACCAATCCCTGGGGTCTGGCCCTGGACGGGTTCGGGGCGGAAGGCCCTCGGCGACTCACCGACGCGGAACTGAGCCATGGAGGAGACGCCGATGGCGGTGCGTAGTCCTGCGGAAGTGCGCGATCAGCGATTCGAAACCGCCATCGCTTCGTGGCTGGTTGCTTTGCTGATGTTGTCCACCGGCATCGCACAGGCGACCCCCGAAGTGGCCGAGCGTATTGCCTGGCGCAAGACGCCGATCGCCATCGAGCTTCCGGTCGGGACCGAACGGCTCGTGCACTTCCCGGGTGCCGTGAAGATTGGGGCGCCGTCGCAGCTGCAGGGCGTGCTCCGCATTCAGAGCATCGCCGGCACGGCCTACCTGCTGGCGCATCAGCCTTTTGCCAGCACGCGCGTGATCGTGCGTGGCCTCGACGATGGCCAGATCTACCTGCTGGACCTGTCTGCCAGCGCGGAGAGTGTGGGCAACGCGCCAATCGAGATCTTCCTACCGGACCAGCCGACCGCCGATGGCAAGGAGACCGAATCCGCACCAGCAGCGTCACCGCAATACGGCTACGTGACCCTGACCCGATTCGCCGCGCTGCAACTCTACGCCCCGGGGCGCATACTGAAAGAACTGCCCGGCGTGGTGCGTGAGCCCGTCAGACGCGAGCCGGTCGCGCTGGTACGCGGTGGTGCCGTCGAAGCCGTGCCGCTCATCGCCTGGCGGGCGGGCGATCTGTATTTGACGGCAGTCAAGCTCACCAACAAGACCGACCGGCCTCAGACACTGGACCCGAGAACCCTGCGCGGCAGCTGGCTCACGGCCGCGTTCCAGCACAACCGATTGCATGCGGCAGGCAGTGAGGCCGATCGGACGGTCGTCTACCTGGTCTCGGCCCGGCCCTTCGCGCCGTCGCTCAGGTAGCCGGTCATGCCCGCTGCAACCTCCAATCGTCTGTTACCCATCCTCGGTGGCGTTGTCGTGCTGATGCTCGCCTTCGTGACGATCAAGTCGTGCACGGGCGAAGACGGCAACGAAGTCGTGCTGGACAGCGTGCCGGTATCGCCGGCGCCGGATGCCGATACGCCCGCGGACACCATCAAAACGCTGACCGCGAACGTCGCGGCCATGACCTCCGAAGTCGAGGCGCTGCGCCGTGACAATGCGACGTTGCGCAAGGACAACCAGGCGCTCGTCGCGAGCCGCACCCAGATCGAGGAGAACGTCGCGACTCGGCTGCGCCGGGAACTCCAGGCACGGCAGCACGATGGAGAGAATCAAGCCCGGATCGACTCCGGGGTGTTGGCCTCGCTCACGAACCGCGTCGACAGCCTGGCGGAGTCCATGGCACGGGCGCGATCCGGCAGCGGGAGTGATATTCCCGTCGGCCTGGGCCTGGACGGGGTCGGAGGGTCATCGGGCACTGCGCCGAACCTTATCTGGGTCGAGCCCCTCGATGCGCTGGATCCCACCCAGCCCGAAACCGGGCTACTCGACCGCGCGGGGCAGACCGCCGGCGGTTATCTCGATGGCGCGCGCAACAGGACGGGCCAGGCGGTGACCAGCGCGCAGGGGCGGGTCGAGGCCATGCAGGACCGGCCGGCCTACACGGTTCCGCGCAACGCCACGCTCATCGGCTCCACGTCCATGACGGCGCTGGTCGGCCGGATCCCGATCCAGGGGCAGGTACGCGACCCGATGCCGTTCAAGGTGATCACCGGCGCGGACAACCTCGCTGCCAATGGACTGACGGTGCCGGGCGTCCAGGGCATGGTCTGGAGTGGCACCGCGGTTGGCGACTGGACTCTCTCCTGTGTCACGGGCCGCCTCGAATCGGTCACCTTCGTCTTCGACGACGGCACGATCCGGACGATCTCGAGCGACGATCGCAACGCGCAAGGGGGCAATCAAGGCGGGAGAGACAAGGCGCTCGGCTGGATCTCGGACGCCCAGGGGATCCCCTGCATCAGCGGCGATCGCAAGAGCAATGCGGTGTCGTTCCTATCCCAGCGAATTGGCGTGCAGGCGATCCAGGCCGCAGCCGATGCGGCAGCGGCCGCCGAGACGACCTCGGTCGTGAGCAACCTCGGTAGCGTGACCGACAGTGTGACCGGCGATGTCGGCACCTATGTGCTCGGCAAGTCCGTCTCGGGTGGCAGCGAAGAGGTCGCCAAGTGGCTGCTCGAACGCCAGTCCCAGAGCTTCGATGCCGTGTTCGTGCCGGCCGGCACGGCGGTTGCCATCCACGTCGACCGCGAGCTCGCCATCGACTTCGAACCACAAGGCAGGAAACTGAATCATGCGCTCTCGTCTACGACCGATCGCCATCATCGTCTGGATTAGCGTGACCCTCGCCGGCTGTGCCAGCACCAAGGAGTCCGTCCTGCCGCAGGACGGACCGTCCATGAAGGCGATCTACGATGCCCACTTCGAGACAATGAGTGCCAACGACCCGCTGGCTGTGCGACACGAATTGGGCAGCCGCCCGCTGGGCAACGATGGCGAGGACCTTGCCGGCTACTCGCGAACCGCGCACACCGAGCTCGAGACGATCTTCCCGCGGCTCCCGAACCCGACGCTGGTGATGTACGTGTTTCCGCACCTGGCTGGCGCGGAGCGGGTGCCCGTGCCGGGCTACGCAACGACATTCCCCCTGTATGAGCGCATCGAGTATGCGTTGCCGGGCGAAGTTCAGAGCGGAGCAGAAAGACAAGCGCAGGGCGGACAGGACTGACCATGGCCTGGTTTTCGCTGAACGCGCAGGATCCCACGTCACACGCTGTATCGACTCCGCTTGCGCGCCCGCTCACCACGTCGGATGTGAAGGCGCTCTACGACCGTCCACCGTCGTTCACCGACTTCCTGCCCTGGGTCGAATACTTGCCGGAGAGCCGCTGCTTCCTGCTCGAGGACGGGGTCAGTGTCGGCGCGCTGTTCGAGCTGACGCCGGCCGGCACCGAGGCGCGGACGCCGGCCTTCATGACCGAGCTGCGCGACGCCATCCAAACTGCCATCACCGAAGCGATCCCGGAGCTTGACGACGCGCCGTGGATCCTGCAGCTCTACGTGCAGGACGAGCCGAGTCTGTCGGACCTGTTGCGCGACGTGGCGGCGTACCTGCCCAACGGGGCGGCCGAGCAAAGCTATTCCCGTTACTACCTTTCGATACTGAAGGAACACTGCGCCCGGATCAGTCGTCCCGGTGGGCTGTTCGAAGACTCGGCCCTGACGGGCACGGTCTGGCGCGGCCAGGAGCGACGGGTGAGGGTCGTGCTCTATCGTCGTTTGAATTCGCGCGGTCGCGTGCCGAGCGCGGTCGAAGTGGAGGCCGAGCTCAATGACGTTGCCACTAAGTGGGTCGCGGCCCTCGCCGCGGCCGGCATTCGCTCGCGGCGTGGATCCGGGGAGGATCTGCATCGGTGGTTGTTGCCCTGGTTCAACCCGCGCGCCGCATTTGTCGGCGATGATCCGGACGGCCTTCGGACAGCTGCACCTTATCCGGGGGATGATGATCTGCCCTTCGGCGCCGACTTCGCACAAGCCCTGACGCTCTCCATGCCGCGCTCGGACGAGGCTTCGTCGACCTGGTGGTTCGACGAGCTGCCGCACACAGTGGTGACCGTTCAAGGGCTGCGGCGTGCCCCGGACATCGGCCACATGACCGCGGAACGCCCTTCGGGTGACCACGTGTTCTCGCTGTTCGATCGCCTGCCGGAACACACGGTGATGGTGCTGACCATCACGGTGAAGCCGCAGGACCTCACCCGCAATCACATCGGCCTGGTGAAGCGCGCGGCGGTCGGCGACTCCGCCGAGGCTGCGCTGACGCGGGAAGACGCGGGGGCGGTCGAGCGGGAGATGGCGACCGGGAACAAACTCTATCCATTCAGCATGGCCTTCTACGTGAGAGGCCAGGATCTGGTGTCGCTGCGCGCCAACGTCAATCAACTGAACGCGCTGCTGCTGCCGAATGCGCTACAGCCGATCACACGGGAGGCAGATCTGTTGGCACTCGACAGTTACCTCCGCAATCTTCCGATGGCATACGACGCGCGACTGGACCGCTTAAGTCGACGCTCCCGCCTGGTGTTCTCGCGTCATATCGCCAACCTGCTGCCGCTCTATGGCCGCTCGCGCGGTACCGGCCATCCTGGGCTCGTGTTCTTCAACCGCGGCGCCGAGCCCCTGGTCTTCGATCCGCTGCATCGATCCGACCGCAAGAAGAATGCACACATGCTGATCCTTGGGCCCACCGGTGCCGGCAAGTCCGCGTTGCTGGTCTATCTGCTCCAGCAAATGGCGGCTGTGCACCGGCCCCGGATCTTCATCATCGAGGCCGGCGGTTCATTCTCGCTACTGGGTCAGCACTTTGCGAGCCACGGCCTCGACGTCAACCAGGTCACTCTCAACCCCGGCACGGACGTCAGCCTGCCACCGTTTGCCGATGCGCTGCGCCTGCTCGACAAGGACCGGCGGGTCAAGCTCATCACCGATCCCGAGGTGCTCGCGGACGGCGATGATGACGACGATGAGGACGATGCCGAAGGACCTGGGCGAGACATCCTCGGCGAGATGGAGATCGCTGCGCGCATCATGATCACCGGGGGCGATGAACGCGAAGACGCACGCATGACCCGGGCCGACCGCCTGCTGATCCGCAATGCCATTCTTCTCGCGGCAAAGACAGTGGCCGAGGAAGGGCGTGAACAAGTGCTGACCCGCGATGCGGTCGCGGCGCTGACCAGCATCGGCCGCGATGCAGGATTGCCCGAGCACCGGCGCAATCGGGCGCTCGAGATGGGTGACGGCATGGCACTCTTCTGCTCAGGCCTCGCTGGTCAGTTCTTTGATCGGCCCGGCAAACCCTGGCCGACGGCGGATGTGACGATCCTCGAGATGGGCATGCTCGCCCGCGAAGGCTACGAGGATCAGCTCACCGTGGCCTACATCTCCATGATGAGCCACATAAACGATCTGGTGGAACGTCACCAGAGCGATGCACGGCCGACGCTCGTCGTCACCGACGAAGGGCACATCATCACCACGAACCCGCTGCTCGCACGTTACGTCGTCAAGATCACGAAGATGTGGCGCAAGCTCGGCGCCTGGTTCTGGATTGCGACGCAGAACCTCGAAGATTTTCCGGACGCGAGCCGCAAGATGCTCAACATGATGGAGTGGTGGCTGTGCCTGGTCATGCCCAAGGAGGAGGTCGAGCAGATCGCCCGATTCAAGGACCTGAACGAAGAGCAGCGCAGTCTCTTGCTATCAGCGCGCAAGGAACCGGGCAAGTATGTGGAGGGCGTCGTTCTGGCGGACAACCTGGAGGCACTGTTCCGCAACGTGCCGCCGCCGTTGTCGCTCGCACTCGCGATGACTGAAAAGCACGAGAAGGCCGAGCGTGCGGAAATCATGCGAGAGCGCGGCTGCAGCGAGCTCGAGGCGGTGCACGTCGTCGCGGAGCGGATCGCTGCACAAAGGGGCGGCTGAGAGTAGGCGACCGCGATCCCGCGATGCTGTCGACCCGCAGCACCAGCGGCATAGTGCGTAGATGCGAGTGTGTTAGTGAGTATATGAGCATTGACACTCACAAATATTCGAGTACTATCACTCACGATAACGGGAAATCACTCACTTATTCGAGGGTCACGGCATGGTCGAATCAACCTCAGGTCCACTGCTCATTGCAGTGGACGCCTACGTCGAAGCGCCGACGGGCGATAACCGGGAGAAGTTAATCGACGCCGCCGACGAGTATCGGGAAGCCTGGATCCTTGCGCAGGCCTCGGGTGCGGGCGCTGTGAGGACGAAGGCCAAGAACCGCATGCCGACGACAACTTACGACCGGCAGCTTGAGGTCATGCGGGTCATAGACGGGATCCCCGTAAAACTCGCCCTGCAGGAACGTATGAGCGCGAGTGTGGAAAAGCCATGGTGGACGCTGAGCTGGCGGACCAAATACTCGCCAGACGGTTCGAACCGACGTTTCTACCTCACCAAGGACGGATGCTGGACGGTCCCGGCGGCTATCGCTCTGGAGATGGTCGACGAGATGGAGGGGTTGGGCGGCCTGGACGAGGAATACTTCGATCAGCGCAGGCGACCCTCGTTCGAGACCTTGGTCTCCAGCGAAATGTCGGATGCGCAAAAGACGGATGCCCTGGAGGGTATAACCGGGCCCGATGAGGATTGGGGTGCCGCCCCCTTCTTCGTTATCAACTTCGATCCCAACGACAAGTGGAAAAAGGTCCTGATCATCAACACCGACAACGACGTCGCGACGTTTCGGTCGATCACCGAGGACCCTGACTACATGCCAAGGAAGGTGCTGCGCCCCGATGCAGATTGGTGGTTGGACAACTCGATGATGGATGCCAACGTTCAGCAGATGCGCGCGTTCCATTTGCAGCTGAGGAACTATCTCGCCGGAGAGTAAGCACTGGGCGATCTGATCGCGCCGAAAAGGCACGCACCGGCCGCGCCGATTTTCCCTTCCCCGAATCTCTGTCCGTGCGGACGATGGCAACCATCGTCCCTCGAACCACGACAGAGAAATGCTTGCCATATCCCACGCGCTGGTCGCACTGACGCTCTTCGGACCGTTGCTCTTCACCGCTGCCCTGCAAGCCGGCGAGCCGCTGACCCTCGAAGTGTTCACCGCGGCAGAGTTCCCGGTCAGTGGCCGGGATGATCGCCGACTGCAAGGAGCGACCGTCACCGTCTATGCCGTAGACGGTCTCGAGCAATTCGATTCGGCGCTTTCACAGAACCTGCCGACGGACGCAGACGCGGCAAAGGCTGAAGCACTGCGACGTATCGGCGAGTTGGACGACGCCCGCATGGCTCCGGCGAAGGATGCGGCGATGGGACTGGCCAAGGCCTTGCAGTATGGCGTCGATCGCTATCCCGCCGTCGTCGTCAACGGTACTGCCGTGCTCTACGGCGTGACGGATCTGGTCGAGGCAGTCGCACGATACGAAGCCTGGCGCAGGGGCCTCTCGCAATGAAGCGGCGCGGCCTCACAGTGTTCATTCTGGGTCTGTTATTTCAGGCCCCGCCGTCGACTCATGCGGCGACCATCACCACGCCCGGGATTGTCGCCCAGACCACGGCGGCGACTTTCGCCTGTATGCGTTGGACGCCGGTGGGCGTCTGCTTCTGGCTGCGCTGCTCGTGGACCGGCTGCCGCGTGCGCACCTCGCTCAAGGTGGGCCACTACAACCCCGACCTGGTGGTGAGCGTCTACAACGAGCTCGGCGGCAACCCCTGGGCCGAGATCCGCGCGACGCTCGGTCTGGCCCAACGTGCTGCGGCCAGCGGATTGCTCGGGGCGCTGCTACCCGTGCCGATCGACAGCGCCGGCAACCGTACCGAGGGGACTGGCGATCGGCGGGACCACCGGAACCTGGTGTTCCGGGAGACCGATGCCATCGGTCATCCGTTGAGTTCGCTGTCCGGCGTCGTCGCCGGCGTAGGACTCTTGTGTGAATCCCAGACAACGAGCTTCGTTCCGTACTTTCAGTCCGGCCTCGATGCGCTGTCCTGGCGCCAGGAGATCCCGGAGGTTTTCTATCCCGCAAGCTGGATCCCGGGGCTGCGCGAGGTAGGTACCTGGCCGCTGCAGACCTGGGGCAGCGTGCATCCTCGAACCGGTTGGACAACCCAGGCGGAAGAGCCCAAGGCTGCGGCCGTCAATGCGCAGCGCGCCGGCGACATCGTCACGCGGGCGGGGCAGCCACACATCTACATACCGCTCAGCGGTGCGAGCTCGGGCAGCCAGCGCGTTTGGCCGCCGGGACCACTGGTGGAGAAGGATGCCCGCACCGGTACCTGGCAGATGCTGACGCCTCGCCCCGAGACCAGTTGCGCCGTGTTCGGCACCAACGACCTGGTCGGCCTCGCCGGATGGGGTGGCGGCCGCGTCGATTCCGCCGGTGACTATGCCTGGAACCTCTGGCGGCCCTACCAGTGCTGCAGCCGGCGGGGCCAGTGGTTCTTGTTCGACATAAACTGGATTGCGTACCCGCCATGAGCAAACCCGCCACCCAAAGCGTTCGTCGCGCCGCACTCGTTGTCCTGTTCGCAACCCTGAGCGTCAGCGCGTCCCACGCCGCCGAAGGCCCGACCGAGGACGGCCTCTGGTACTACGAGATCGGCGGGGCGGAACCGGTCTCGGCGCCAGCGAATCCCTCCGTTGTATCGGTGACCCTTGGCGGCTCGGCCCAACTCGGGCTGGGCTACAGCTGCGGCAAGTTCGATCCGGTGCTCGCGGTGACCAACACCCTGAACAACATCAAGTCCGGGGTGGACGACATGATGAATGCCATGACAGCGGCCGCGTCGTCGGCGATCGCGGCGCTGCCGGCGCTGATCCTCCAGCGCGCCAATCCCGGGCTGTACGACTTGTTCCAGAACGCGCTGCTCAAGGCCGAGGAGACGATGCAGCTCGCCACGAAATCGTGCGAGCAGATGGAGGCCGAGATCGCCCAGGGCAAGAATCCGTACGCGGATCTCATCACGCTTTCCAAGGGCAACGACTGGAAGAGGCAGATGGGCATCGGCGGCAACGATGCCGTGACGGCCAAGGATTCGGTGGAGGCCTCGAACGGCGACAACGGTGTGCCCTGGATCGGCGGCCCGGCCGGCGGCGCCGGCCAACCCGTGCTGCAGTTCACCGGGGACATCGTGCAGGCGGGCTACAACATCAACATGAACCGCCCGATCACGGCGACGGGCCCGGTGCCCGCTGCCTCGGCCACGCGCCTATCCGAAGTCTGGCCGACGCCGGTCGCGGCGCGGAACTGGGTGGTCGACGTGGTCGGTGAGAACATCGTCACTACCTGCGACACCTGCCGCAAGGACACCATTCCGGGGACGGGCCTGCTGCCGAAGCTCTATACCGAGTCCACTGCGGTCACCGTCGAGTTACAGAACCTGGTGAGCGGGGCGACCGCGCCGACGCTCGCCAATCTCGAACTCGTCACCGCACCGGGCGTAGCCGTAACCCGCCAGGTCGTCGAGGCGATCCGGGAAATGCCGGCGACCGAGCAGGGGCTCATCATCGGTCGGCTGGTTGCGGAAATCAGCACGGCCCGGACAGTGGAGAAGGCCCTCTATGCGCGGCGCCTGCTGCTCTCCGGTCGCCAGGTACCCGAGGTGTACGCTACAGAGGTCGCGCGTGAGCATGCCGATACGGCACTCGCCGAGCTCGACAAGGAGATCGAGAGCCTCCTGTTCGAGACTCGCGTACGTCGCGAGGTGGTCTCCGATACGGTGACGGTGCTGCTGCAGCGCGCCGCCGCTCGACGCCAGGCGGCGCTCAACGTCCCGCAAGCCGAACCCATCGACCCTCGGCCGCTTAAGCATGGCCGCGTGCAGTAACGGCACCGGATTGCGTCGACGCTGGTTCCTCACGCTGTCGCTGGTTGCAGCCGCCGCCGTGATCGTTGTGGGGATCGTCCTGTGGCAGGCGGTTGAGCTCAGCTCCCTGGCGGCCGTGTCGGAACGCGTGGACCGTTTGAGGCCGTTCCTGTGTGGGCTGCGACTCGCACTCATCGGTGCGCTGGCGGTGGTCTGGCCTTGGCTTTCATCGCTCCGGTCACGCACGGACGACGAAGCCACGCGGGCGCGCTGGATGGCTCTGCGCTGGCGCGTCGTCGGCTGGCTGCTCGTCATAGAGCTCGTCATCGGCCAGAACCTGCTCGGCCGCTTCTTCAGCGCGGCGGTGCACTTGGCATGAGCGTGGACAGCTACCTCGAGCTTTTCACGACCCTGTTCGGCTGGGCGTTCTACGGCGTGCTTTGGGACGTGCTGGTCAGCACCGGCATCGTCTATCTGCCCTTCCTCGGCATCCTCATCGATAACTGGCGGGAACCGGCCGAAGGCGGTGAGTTCGGGACCGTCACGGGTCTGTCGCTGCGGCGCATGGAGATCGAGCTTTTCATCGCGCTCCTGGTTGTCGTTCTGGCCGGCCAACCTGCTGCGCTGACTCCGCTGAACGCGGGGACGTTGAGTTACGCGCCGCAACCGACCATGACCGATCCGACGCCAGCGGCCGCCAGCGTGGCGGCGCCCCAGAGCACGTATGGCGCTGCGGGCTTCGCCGGCTCACCGGCGACTGTGAACATCCCGGTGTGGTGGTATGCCGTGCTCGCGATGACCTCCGGATTCAATCACGCAGTCGTCGAGGGGCTGCCTGCGGCGAGCGATCTGCGCACCTACGAGCAACAGGCACGACTCGCGACCATCGCGGATCCGCGCTTGCGCCAGGAGGCGAGCGATTTCTTCAGCGAGTGCTACGTGCCGGCACGGTCGAAGTACCAGGCCGAGCGCCCAGCGACCGCAGCGGTCGCCGGCATCCTGACAACCTACGGTGACGATGATCCGGACTGGATGGGCTCGCACGTCTACCGCGACACGGCCGGCTTCTACGACAGCCTGCGCCCGACGAAGCAAATTCCTGGGTGGGCATACAACGCGGCACGCGATACCGAGTACGACCCAGCCTCTCCGCCAACCTGGGGCAAACCGACCTGCAAGGAATGGTGGGAAGACGGTGCCCTGGGTCTGCGCGAGAAGCTGATCGACGAGGCGGATGCCACATCGGCCGGATTCTCCGGGCTCGTCGTGACCGTGGCGCCGATCCTGGCGAGCGAGCAGCAGGAAGATGCCGTGGTTCGTACCGTGCTCAACAACGCGCCGCCGTCCTGGTCGAGCAATGAACTGGTCGCCGGGAACACGGCCAGCACCGGTTGGCTCGCCACGGCCGAGAACATCGTCAAAGGTGGGCTGGCCACTGGCGGGGTCATCACCGCTTCGGCGCTCTTCTCGGTGACCATGACAGCGGTGCTGCAGGCGCTTCCGATGGTCCAGGCCCTGATGTTGCTCGGCGTCTACGCCCTGTTACCTATGATCGTCGTCCTGTCCCGCTACTCGCTCTCGATGATGGTCGTCGGAGCCATGGCCATCTTCACGATCAAGTTCTGGAGCGTGCTCTGGTACCTGGCCATGTGGGTGGACCAGAACCTGATCCAGTCCATGTACCCGGACGTCAACGTTTTCCTGCAGATCTTCGCGAACCCCGGCGAGCACGATGCCAAGCGCATGTTGCTCAATATGATTACGACCAGCCTCTATCTGGGACTGCCTTTGCTCTGGAGCGGGATGATGGCGTGGGCTGGAGTAAACGTGGGACGCGCAATCAACAATGCAACCGCGCCGCTGGCTCGGCCCGCGGACGATGCGGGCCGCCAGGGCGGGGCGATTGGGAAGGCTGCCGTGAGCAAAGGCCTCCGCCGCTAGCTGCGACGGCTCGGCTAATCCTCGTCGTACCAGCCGTAGGGATCGTTGCCGGCGTCGAGGCGGCCGGTGCGGTGGTTGTACTCGCCAATGAGATCGCTGTCGTGCAGCTGACGGTCGTCTCGGGCGTTTTCAGGCACAGCAGTGAGCAGATCTCGTAAGAGACCCAGCGTCACGGCCCCTGCAGCCCATGCTACCCGGCCGACCCTTTCAAGCGTTCTTTCCACTCGTGTGCCCGTCTAGTTCCGGTCTTTAGCTACCGTCGTTGCCTTCCCAGCATAGGCATGGAAGGCCGAGCGGGCAACGCTGGTTGCCGTTCGCCGACCACCGGCCAATCGTGCTCCCGCCACAACCGTCCTTCAGGGCTAGACGGCAGATCTGCCCACGAACGCTCGTAACCTATTGTTTCCCTGTTCTGAGGAGTCCTCGTTTCGACCTGTAAAAATTAGCCGGCTAGCTTGCCGGCGAACTTGACATCTTTTTCTGTCCCGGTATAGTGCTCCACCATGGCCGCAATATCCGATCTGAACTTCGAAGCAGGGATTACTGGGTTAACCGACAGCCAGGGCATGGTTTGGGGCTTCCGTTCGGGTGATCGGGGCACCCATACCAGCCGCACGATCATGCTCGACGAGCTGTCGCATCTCCTGGATGCAGCTGC
>JBFWYF010000011.1:0-26768 GCA_050186685.1 Pirellulaceae bacterium | reverse complement strand
TCGCCGACTTCCCAGTTCGTGGGGATATTCGATCCCGCGGGGGTATTCACGCGTGCTCGCGATCCGCCCCACTGCGGCCAGTCATAGCGGCCGACCTGCAATTCCACGATATCATTGAGAATGGCCGCCGTGGGGTCGGGTGGCGGAGTGACATCCCACAGTTGGAGGACAGTATTACCCGCCGTTACCAGCCAGCGATTGTCGGGGCTGAGTGCGAGTTGCTGAATGTCGCTCAAGAACCACGGCAAAATGCGCTCTTTCTCGCGGGTTATCAGATTCCACGTTACGGCGCGAAAAGCTCCGGGTACCTGGGAAAAGCTCTGGGTCCTGCCCGCAAATGCCAGCCGTTTTCCATCGGCGCTGTAGGCCAGGCAATCGATCGTGATCTCTCCCGAGTACTTCGTGACAACCTGTTTACTCTGTAAATCCCAGAATTCCACCTTCGAACCTGTCGCCACCGCCAATTCGTGTCGCGTGGGATGAAAGGCGACCAAGCCAGGTGCCCGCCCGGCGCCAAGGACGAGCGCCGGCGTCGACGCGGCATCCACCGCGTTCGTCAGGTCCCACACGGCGGTTTCTCTCGCGTGATTCGCAAGGCGCCCCGCCCTTTTCGTGATCCTCTGGGTGGCCAGATAGCGGCCGTCGTAGCTGAAGTCGACATATCGCGTAGCCTCGATACGCCGCTGCTCCTGAAGGGTTTGCGAATTCCAGAGAATGACCTCGCCTCGTTCCTCGCCCGTTGACCGAAATTGGATCGAACTGGCGGATGCCAGCTGCCGTCCTTCGGGGCTGAATGCCACGTCCGTCACGTCGACGGAGTGTCCCGTAAGGGTGCGCGATACTTCACCAGAAGCGAGATCCCAAACGACCACGGCCGTGCCGGCGGCGGCTGCCAGCCTCGTTCCATCGGGACTGAAGGCCAGTGCCCGGACGGTGGCCGAGTCGCTGGAAAGTGTCCGAACCTGTTGCTGACTCGACATCTCCCAGAGCCCTACGGACCCTTGACTGACGGCCGCCAGCCAGCGGCCGTCGCGACTGATGGCCACACAACTCTGGCCCGCGAGTGAAACCTGTTGGGGATAACACTGTTGCTTGAGATTCTGCCAGAAGGTGTTACGCAGGTGGGCAGGACATTGGCTGAGATAGTAGTCGGCCAGTTCTACGTTTTCCGCTCGCCACGCCCCTTGCGCCAGCTGGAGATAGGTCTGGAACAGTTTCTCTTCCCCGGCCAGCAGGCGAGTGGTTCCGTCCGCCAAAGATTGATCCAGCTCCTGGCGGCGTTGCTCAAGCTGGTCGATGCTCAACTGTAATTGGGAGCCGCGGAGTTGTTCGGCCTGCAGATCGACGTACGCCTTTTCCAACCGGGCCCGGGCGTCGTCCGCGTCGCGGCGGAGCCGAGCCTCGCGGTAGGCGGCCCACCCGCTGACCGTGGCCGCGGTGACGAGCAAGATCAGCGTGGCGGTCGACAGGCTGGCCACCACCGGGTTGCGGCGGCACCACCGCCATGCCCTTTCGCTACGACTCACGCGACGGGCCAGTATGGGCCGGCCATTCAGAAATCGGTCCAGATCCTCCGCCAACTCTTGCGCCGACCCGTACCGACGGCCCGGCTCCTTTCGCAGGCACTTGAGGCAGATCGTTTCCAGGTCGCGCGGTACGACCGAGTTGAGCAGTCGCGGGGTAGCGGGTTCCTTGTGCAACACTTGTTCGATCGTTTTTACTACCGATTCCGCGCGAAACGGGGGGCGACCCGTGAGGCATTCGTACAGTACCGCCCCCAGCGCATAGACATCACTGGCTGGACCAAGCTGGCCGCGATCCGCGCGCGCCTGTTCGGGTGGCATGTAACTGGGGGTGCCCAGAATCTGGCCCGTCTGCGTTACATCCTGGCCGCTCTCGACACGCATCGCGAGTCCGAAGTCGGTTATCCGGACTTGTCCCTGCTCGTCGATCAGGACGTTTGACGGCTTGAGGTCGCGATGAAGCGTTCCCTGCCGATGAGCGTAGTGGATCGCTTTGGCAATCTGCCGGATATACGCGGCGGCCTCACGGGCGGGCAGCAGGTTCTCACGCAGGAGTTCGGACAAGTTGCGTCCCTCGACGTAGTCCATCGAGAAATAGTGCCAGCCCTCGTGCTGGCCAACCTGATGGATCGCCACGATATTCGGATGCTGCAGGCTGGCGGCTGCCTGAGCTTCAATCTGGAATCGCTGTACGTCCTGCTCGGTGGCCAAGTACCCGGCGAGGATCATCTTGACGGCCACGATTCTCCCTAGGCCTTGTTGACGAGCTTTGAACACGACGCCCATCCCGCCGCGTGCGATTTCCTCGATCAGTTCGTATTCACCGACATAGCTGAGCTTCTGTCCCGGTCCCGCGGCAAGCTGCTGCAGCGTGGAGTCGACACTTCGAGTCTGCCGTGCGACCCGATGGATGCGGTCACGTTGGGCAAAGAACTGGCGCAGTTCCATTGCCAACTCAGGATGACGCTGGATAAGCAGCTCCCGATCCGGCGGCGTGCCCGCCTCGCAGCCGCGTATGTAGTCGGCCAGGACCTCTTCCAACAGCGCGACCGTACGCGGGGGGGGATTCGGTAGGGGATTGTTTTCCTGCATAAGGTCGATCCCGGACAAGTCACTCACCGAGCAACTGGTGGAGCGCTTTCAAGCCGCGGTACAACAGACCCGCCACGGCCGCCTCGCTACGGCCCATCTCGGCCGCGACCTCGGCCAGTTTGCGCTCCTGCAGATGATGCAGCACGATGGCCTCCCGCTGGGCCTCCGGCAGTTTCGTCAAACCTTCCGCCAGTCGCAATAACTCCTCCTGGCGGAGTATCTTCTGACTGGGGGACGATTGGACGGAGATCAACCCCTGATCGGCACGCGAAAACGCTCCCTCGATGTCTCCTTCCAGCGACAACTCGCGACGCACATCCCGCTTCTCCCGCCGCTCCGCACGCGCTGCATCGATCAGATTGTGCTTCAGAATCTGGCGCAGCCATGCCGCGAGTTCAGCGTCCGTTGACCCACGGTACTGAGTCCGTTTGGCGAACGCATTCAGCAAGGTCTGCTGGACCACGTCGGACGCATCGACGCGCCCTCCGCAGCCGCCCAGGTGAGCCCGCGCCAGCAGCGTCAGATACGGCCGGAAACGCTCAAGCCATTGTCCCGAATCGGAGGTGGATTGGCTCATGAACCGCTCGCTCGCGTGGCTCGGCTGCCTCCGTCACCAATGCGGGATTCAGGCCCTTCGACGGCGCCGTACCCCTTACAGACGGCGCCCCAAGCGGAAGGCAGCGCCGATTTCCCGGATTTCTTCGCGACGAGCGCCGGCATCTCCCGTGCGGAAGATCAACCAGCGGCAATGCGGCGAAGTCCCCGCTTTCCCGCTCCCGTACGGGGTCAGAGCAAGCGGTCCGCGCGAGAGCGACGGTCTGGCCGCAGGGTCAGTCGAGCCAATCAGGCAGCTGACCCGCGGGTGGGAGCCGGATCAGGCGCAGCCCTTGAATGTCCTTGTGCTTAAGGACTTCATCCAGCGCCTGCGCCGGCGGCGGTTCGTCCGTTTGCAGCACTCCGATCGCTGTCCCGCCGGGAACGGAACCGGCGCGACCGACCGACATCTGGGCGATATTGACCTGATGCTGGCCGAATATCGTGCCTACCAGCCCGATGATCCCGGGCACGTCGTTGTGTGTGAAGATGAGCAGATTGCCATCCAGGTAGGCTTCCAGCCGGTAGTCGCCCAGCCGGATCAGCCGCGGCATGTTGTTGCCGAACAACGTACCGGCGATCACGAACGAAGACTGCTCCGTGTGCAACTCGGCTCCCATCGACGAACTGAACGCGCCGGGATCCGGTTGCATCTCCTCATGCAGTCGCACGCCGCGCTCCCGCAGCAGCATCTCGGAATTAACGATGTTGACCTCCTCGTTCATCGCGCCTTCGAGCAGGCCGGCACAGAACGAGGCACTCAACAACTTGGTATTCTTGGTGGCGATTTCGCCGCGGTACTGCAATTTGACATTCGACGGCCCGCCGCTCTGCCACTGAGCCAGGAAGCGTCCCAACCGGTAGGCCAGGTCCAGGTAACCTTGCAGGCCGCGGAGCGTCTTCTGGTCGATCGCCGCCATGTTCACCGCATGACGCACTTCCCCGGTCGACAGGTAATTGACCAGCAGCTCCACGGCTTCCACGGCCACCTGCGTCTGGGCTTCCTCCGTGCTAGCGCCCAGGTGGGGCGTGCACAGCACGCGATCCATCTTGAACAGCGGACTGTCCGTGCACGGTTCGTTCTCGAAGACGTCCAGCGCGACACCCCCGATGCGTTTCTGCTGGAGCCCCGCGATCAACGCTTGTTCGCTGTAGATGCCGCCGCGGGCGGCATTGATGAGCCGGATGCCCGGCTTGAGCAACTCAAGCTCGGGAAACCCGATCAAGTCCTTGGTCTCCGGCGTCAAGGGCGTGTGGACCGTCAGATAGTCCACTCGCGGCAACATGCTGCGCACATTCGCCACGTACTCGATCCCCATCTTGGCGGCCTGTTCCGCCGAGACAAAAGGATCGTAGCCGAGCACCCGCATCTGGAACGCCATGGCCCGTTTGGCGACCTCCTGTCCGATGCGGCCCAGCCCCACGACGCCCAGCGTTTTGTCGGCGAGCTGGGACCCCATATAGGCGTTTCGTTCCCAGCGCCCTTCGGCGAGACTTTGATGAGCTGCCACGAGATTGCGGGACAAGGCCAGGATCAACGCAAAGGCGTGCTCCGCCGTACTGAGCGTGTTTCCGGTGGGCGTGTTCATGACGATGATGCCCAGCCGCGTGGCCGCCGTCTTGTCGATGTTGTCCGTTCCCACGCCGGCGCGGACGATCGCCCGGAGCCGGCGGTTTCCCTCCAGCGACTGGGCCGTGATCTTGACACCGCTCCGGCAAATCGCGCCGTCCGCATCCGCCAGCGCGCGGCGCAGGTCCTCGCCCTTGAGCCCCGTCTTGACCTCGAACGACAGATTCTGAGCCTTGCTCAGCAGTTCCAGTCCCTCGGGCGCCAACTTGTCCAGCACAATAACGCGGTTCATCCTTGTCCTTTCCGACGCCGGCAGAACTCCAGCATGAAATCGCGCAGCGCTTCCACGCCCTCGATCGGCATCGCATTGTAGATGGACGCTCGAATTCCGCCCACGCTTCGATGGCCAGCCAGCGAGTCGAGCTGGCGGCGAGCCCCCTCGGCGACGAACTCCTTTTCCAACGCTTCCGTCGGCAAGCGGAACGTCACGTTCATCATCGAACGATCCGCTGGCGCGGCATGGCCGCGATAGAACCCATCGCTACCGTCAATGACTTCGTACAGCCGGTGGGCCTTGTCACGATTGCGCGCTGCCATCTGCTCGAGACCGCCGACGTCTTCCAGCAGCCACTTTGCGATCAAGCCGACCACGTACACGGCAAACGTCGGAGGTGTGTTCCACAACGAATCCTCCGCCGCATGGTTCTTGTAATTCATGTAGCCCGGCAAGTCGTCGCGAGAACGATCGAGCAAGTCCTTGCGGATAACGACTATCGTCACGCCCGCCGGCCCCGCGTTCTTTTGGGCACACGCATACAGCAGCCCGTAGCGTGACATGTCGATCGGACGCCACAGAAAATCGGACGAGGCGTCGCAGACGACCGGTACTCCACCGACGTCAAGATCCGTCTGGAACTGGATTCCCTGGATTGTCTCGTTGGAAGTCAGATAGAGATACGGTGCCCGCGGATCAATGGTCCATTCGTCGCGGCGCGGCAGCCGTCGATAGTTCTCCGACTTTCCGTCCCAGGTGACCCGCACCGGACCTTCCTTCACCGCTTCCTGGTGAGCCGACTTGCTCCACGAGCCGGTGATCAGGTATTCCGCGGGCACAGCGGACCCGCGGAGCAGGTTCATCGCTACCATGCTGAACTGAAGCCTCGAACCGCCCTGCAGAAACAGGATCTCGAACTCGTCCCCAATTCGGAGCAATTGGCGCAGCCGCTGCTTGGCGGCGTCGCGAATAGCCAGGAACTGCTTGCTGCGGTGGCTGATCTCGAGGATCGACGCGCCGCAACCGGGCAGCGACAACATCTCGCTTTGAATCTGCTCCAGCACCGGAAGCGGCAATGCCGCCGGGCCGGGAGAGAAGTTGTAAACGCGGTCTGTCACGGTGGTTGTGCTCATCTCTTCTCCTCCTGGTCGTGCCCTCGGGGACCGATTCTACGTTGTCACCGAAAAACTGGGTAGGTGAGTCCACCCTGGGGTGCTCCATGCCGCTGCGCCGTTGAGTGAGACACTCTTTCCGGGGGCGGTCGACTCAGAATCGGGTCGACGGGCCGGCCCGGTCCGGCCAGCGCAGCAACGACCGATCGATGGCCCGGACGTGGGCACAGCCGGTGGCAATCATGGCGTTGGTCAGCTCGTCCCGGAGTAACTCGAGGACATGACGCACGCCGGCCTCACCTTGAGCGGCCAGCCCCCAGGCGTACGGTCGGCCAATCAGGACCGCACTCGCTCCCAGCGCCAGCGCCTTCAAGACGTCCGTGCCCCGCCGAATTCCGCTATCCATCAGCACGGCCGCTCGCTGGCCCACGGCGGCTGCGACTCCCGGCAACATGTCGATCGTAGCCGGCATCCCATCCAGGCGACGGCCCCCATGGTTCGAAACGACGATCCCGTCCAGCCCCAGGGAAACTGCCTTGGCCGCGTCGTCCGGACGCAGCACACCCTTGATCAGCAACGGCAGCTTGGTGATCCCGCGCAGCCAATCAAAAAAGTCCCAGGACAACGACAAGTCCCACGCCTGCGCGTTCCAGGCCATCAGCGCTTCGTCGCTCATCGCATCCGTCACCTGCGTGAAGCCGATATCGCGGAGATGTTTCAGCATGAACTCTCGCGGCAGAGCAAACCGGTTGCGCCGGTCGGCGTCCTTCCACTCGCCGAGATCCACTGTCACGATCACGGCGCCGTAGCCAGCCCGTTCCACCCGCTCGACCAGTCGGCGCGCGACCTGGCGGTCCTTCGGCACATAGAGTTGGAACCACTTGGGACCCGGGCTCGCCCCCGCCACTTCTTCGACGCTATGCCCGACGCTGCTGCTCATGCAGTACACCGTGCCGAGTGCGGCCGCGGCCCGGGCGGCGGCCAACGCCCCCTGCGGATGATACATCCGCTGTGCCGCCACCGGGGCCAGGAGCACGGGCAGCGACAAGGCCTGATTGAGCACGCGCGTCGACAGATCCGGCGCCGACACGCCGTGCATCAGCGGAGGAAGAATCTGGATCCGTCGCAGGGCGCGGACATTCTCGCGCAGCGTAATCTCGTCGGCCGACCCGCCGCGTATGTACTCGAACGTCGCCTGCGGCAGCACGGCACGAGCCCGCTGCTCGTATTCCTGGACGTTCACGGCTTCCTGGACACTCACGGCTTCTACCGCGTCCGCCGGGTTGGGGGTAGTCGCCGGCGCCTGGCCCGCCGCAGCTGTTGGGCCTGCTGCGGCTGGCTCGGCGGCAATGCCTTTCGGACGTGGCGACCCGTCCGGTGAAGTTTGACCAACCGCCAAGGCAGCGGAACCCCAGGCCGCCGTACTCAAGGCACACACGCGCGAAAAAGTCCTGCGATCCACGATGCGTTTCCTCCCGGCAACGATTCCACGGGCGCCTGGTTCTTCGAGCCGCCTTGCTCCCGCGGGTGAATGAACCTATCGCCGTGTAACGACTCGGTCAACCTTTCGCGGCGAATTCGGTGTTTCACGGAACCTTGTACAGGTCCGGCGGGACCGCTAATCTGTTCGCGGCGCTCCACGACATGGTGGGCTGTTCATCTCAAAAATGGTACGAGGAAGCGCGTCAGCTCCCGCACGCGGCGGCATGAGCCCGGCGCTGACTCCGGTATCCCGCTGTGACTTCGCACGTCGCTTCCCAGTCGCCGCTTCGCCAGGGGATCCCATGTCCGCACTCAGCTCCCGCATCGCTGTCTACTCCGGATCGTTTGATCCTGTCAGCCTGGGACACGTCAGCGTCATTGAACGAAGCAGTCGCCTATTCGAACGGCTGATCATCGGGGTGGGTATCAACCTGGACAAGGCACCGCTCTTCTCGACACCCGAACGGGTGGAACTCATTCGGCAGGCCACCTGCCACCTGGGTAACGTCGAAGTGCGTTCCTTCGCCGGCTTGACCGTCGATTTCGTACGCTCCTGCGGTTCCCGGGTCATGATCCGGGGTGTCCGGCCCCTGACGGACATCGCTGCCGAGTTCACCATGATGATGGCCAATCGCCAGCTCGACCCCGACATCGAAACCGTGTTCCTCATGGCCGACGAGGAATTCGCGCACGTTTCGAGTTCGTTGATCAAACAGATCACGCCCTTGTCGAGCGACGAGAAGCTGGCCCGCTTCGTGCCGGCCGTCATCATTCCGGCACTTCGCCTCAAGTTGAAGTCCGTCGGACGCAACAATGACCTGCCGCAAGACACCTGAACGCGACTCGGCGCTACCGTGGACCAGTCCGCAGACGCAGGGCCTGTCGGACTTCGTCGTCCTGCTCGGCCTCGGCCAGCTCTCGCAGAAAACTGCGTGTCGCCTCGTCGTCGCAGGTCGCCAGCCAGCGGATGGCCGCCAGTCGCACGCTTGCATCTTCGTCGCGGGCGAGTACGAATAGCCAGGGGCGCGGATTGAGTCCCCGGACTTGCGGAAGAGTGTCGGCCAATTGCTCGCGGACGACCGGATCATAGGAAACGAGGCAATCCGCAATCCGCAATTCGCGATCGCCGAAGCCCCGTTCACGCAGTTCTCTCAGCGCCGCGGGTCGGCTGGATTCGTCGCTCAGCATCCGAACCACCTCCAGGTCAGCAAGTCCGCTCAGATCTTCGGCCGGTTCGTCGGGTTCCGGCAGCCGTAGTGGCTCGCGAATCACCACGCGGCCATAAACCACATCGGGTGCGTGGGGAAACAGTTCCGGCTCGTTCCCTTGCGGCTTCCGCGCCGACTCGCCAGGCGGGGAATCCGGCAGGCCGGTGTCTTTTGAGGCGAATGAAGGCAGTTCGAGCGGCTCGGCAGGGGTCGTCGGCGACGCAATTGGCAAGGGCGTTGCTGGCCGCGACGACCCGCCCGCCGTGTCTTCGACCAGCGGCTCGCCGAGCCGCTCCGGTGCACCATTCCTGCCAGGCTCTCGGCCGCCCAAGACCTCCGGCCAGGGTTCGCTCGTCGCACGCAATCCCCGCGCCGCCCGCAGGATGCGATCGCAGGCAAATGTCCGCTCGGAGTCACGCGAATCCGCCTCGGTCAACGGCCAGTCGAGCACCCGCAGGGCCAGTGGCAAGGCTCTGCGCAGCGCATCCTTGTCGTCCGTCGGCACGCCCTCCGCCAGCTGGCGCGCCAAATCAATAACCAGGGGCCCCGATTGGATAGCTGCCAGTTCACGCCAGGCTCGCAGTTGATGCTCGAGTGCCTGCTCGCACGCGTCCCGCACCTCGCTGCGCCGGTGGGATAGCCCTGCGACTAAGGCCCAAGTCCCCGCGGATCCCATGGCCCGCAGCTGCTCCGTTCCCGCTGTCAGGTCCGCCTCCGCCGCCGTGTCGAGTTGGCGAAGGAGATGAGCCGCCAGCCAGTGGGCAGGCCAGTCGCGATACCACAGGGCGGCTGCTAGCAGCGTGATGCTCGCTACCAGTCCCAACAGGGCCCGGCTCAGGAGGGGCCATCGGTGTGCCGGAGTCTCCGGGGGAGCCGGCCGTTCCCAGGGCAGGGGTTGCGGACGTCGGGGCCGTGTGCGGCGGCGATCCATAGGGCACCTCATTCCCAGCTGCGTAAACCCTTGCCAGCACGCCGGTGCGGCGCTCCGCAACTTCGTGTAACAGGCATTTTCCGGCAGGCGAAGGACGCTGGAGCGACCACGACCACCAGCGGCCGTAATGGGGTGGGCCGGACGAGCGGGGCGGCCGCCTGACATAAACATCGGAAAGCGGTGGGATTCTGGCCGTTCAGGCCCGCACCAGCAAGGTCAACTGCCCGAAAAATAGATTGGGTCTTGCCCCATCCCACGTCCGAATAATCAGGAGGAGCGTTACATCTTGAGGACAGCTGTACCCGCACTCTACAGCTGTGAGGGGGGCGAATGAATTACTCTGCGCGCACGACCCAGTTCGCCGGTCGCGGTCTCATCATGGGTGGTACCGCTAGCCTAGTTGCCGGGTATGCGTCGTTGGGCTGCGTCCGTTGGGCGATCCTGCTCGGCTGGGTGCTGGGCGGATTCGCGGCTCTGGCGCACGCATCCGACGGAATGCTCGGCGGCACCTATGACGATGCCATCAAGTTGATTCCCTTCGACAAGATGACGGACGATGCCCAAGGCAAGCTGTGGCGCATTGTCTCTCAGCCCAGTCTGTACCGCCGCCTGCCCGTGACCCGGATGCAGGCCGATCCCGATATGTACCTGTTTCTGATCCGTCATCCCGAAGTGGTCGTCAACATGTGGGACCTGATGGGCGTGACCAAGGTGCAGATCCGCCGCAACGGCAACTACACGTTTGATGCCTCGGACGGTGCCGGCACGAACAGCCAGGTGGAACTGATCTACGGTGACCGGGACACGCACGTGGTACTGGCCGAGGGAACATACGAGGGTGCCCTGTTCAAGCGGCTGGTCCACGGCCGGTGTCTGCTGGTGCTGCACACCAACTACGGTTCGGACGCGGGCGGCACGACCGATGTCACCCATCAGCTCGACATGTTTCTACAGCTGGATAACGTTGGGGCGGAATTGATTGCGAAGTCGCTCCAGCCACTGGTCGGCAAGACGGCGGACCACAACTTCGTCGAGGCGAGCCGATTTGTCGGGCAGGTATCGCAGGCGGCGGAGTCGCGGCCCTCAGGCGTCCAGCAGCTCGCCTCGCGTCTGACCAAGATCGACCCGCTCGTGCGGGACCGCTTTTCAACGATTGCTTCCGAGGTTCACGCTCGCGCCGTGACGGGAGTGACGCAGCGGCGGTGAATCAGCCAAAGTGTTCCATCGCCATCTGCTTGATCCGTTTCAGGTCCAGTTTGCCCGAGCCCAGGATGGGCAATTCCGGCACTTGAGCAAAGCTATCCGAACCGGGGATAAAGAGGTTGGGCAACCCGGCATCGGTGAGACCCTTGCGCAGCTCGTCGATCGATTTCTCGACCGGCAGGTGGAGCACGACGAGCCGTTCGCCCTTTTTCGGGTCGGGTACAGCGGTCACGGCCGCCTTCATCCGCTCGTCTTGATCGTCCGCCAGGATCTGGTTGAGCACCTCTTCGACGCGGATGTGCGGCACCATCTCGCCGCCGATCTTGGAAAACCGGCTTTCGCGGCCGGTGATCTTGATGAATCCGTCTTCGTCGATCAGCGCCACGTCTCCGGTCACATACCAGCCATTGCGCAGGACCTCCGCCGTCAGATCCGCTCGGTTCAAGTAACCTTTCATGACGTTCGGACCGGAGATCAAGAGCATGCCCGGCTGATTCGCTCCCAGGTCGGCGCCCGTGTCGAGATCGACGACCTTGGCGGAGACTCCTGGGACGGGCTTACCGACCGTCCCTTCCTTGAGGTCGGTCTGGCCGCTCTTCGACGAACGGCTCGGCGGAATGTTCACCGAGACCAGTGGCGAAAGCTCCGTAGTGCCGTAACCCTCGACGGGACGCACGCCAAACTTCTGTTCGAAGGAATCGGCCAGGTCGAGGGGCAGTTTCTCGGCGCCGCATACGATGACCTCCAGGGACTTCAGCTGCTCCTTGTCGCAGCGGCGCAGGTAAGTGCGCAGGAAGGTGGGGGTGGTAAGCAGGATCGTGCCGCCATACTTCTGGCACAGCTTCCCGACCTGATGGCCATCCAGCGGGTTGAAATGGTAGGCGCCGCCGACATTCAGTGAAGCGACGGTCCACATGGTGACCGTGTAACCGAACGAGTGAAAGAAGGGCAGAATTCCAATCAGCACGTCCGAGGGTTGCAGCCGCACGACTTGCTCGATGGCGACGACATTGTGCGCAATGTTGGCGTACGTTAAGACGACCCCTTTGGGAGTCCCGGTGGAACCGGACGTGAAGATAATGGTGGCGGTGTTCTCGGGCGAAATGCGGTCCAGCCCCAGCCGGCGGATCGTCCAGCCGGCGGGGAGGACAAACGCCTGGGCGCCGGCAACGACCTTATCGGCTGTCGTGACGCGATCCTTGAAATCGTCGAGATAGACGATCTCGGCATTCAGTTCGAAGTTCATCTTTTCCATGAACTTGCGGCTGGTCAGCACATGGTGGATCTGGGCCTGCTCAATGCAGGCGTTCATGACGCCGGCGGAGACGGTGTAGTTCAGATTGACGGGCACCCGGCCGTCCAGGGCCACGGCCATGTTGGCGATGATGCCGCCAGCAGACGGGGGCAACAGCAGTCCGACGCACGACTCGCGCTCATCGAGCACATGGCGGCGAAGCAACCGGCGCAGGATCAGTGTCCGCATGAGCAGCATTCCACCCGTGACGTCCTGACCGGTCGAGTCGGCGACTTTCCGCTGCCGGCTGCGCTTCTTGCAGGAACGCACGAACTGTGACAACAGCGCCGTCGACTCGCGGGTGCGGTCTTGCATGGCTTGAGCTCCCAAATCTTGCACGGACTGGCGCAGCGGCTGAACGTCGTCCACCGCCGCAACTGGAGTTCCGAAGTAGATCGATACCGGATAGGGCCACTGTTTCGGCCACTTCCAGAAAAACTTGCCCCTCTCGTAACTGAAAATACTGCCCCACAATCCATCCAGGTACACGGGGATGACGGGCGCCTGAGTCCCTTCCACCATTCGCAGGATGCCCGGTTTGAACGGGAGCAGCTGCCCGGTCCGCGTGATCGCGCCTTCGGGAAACACACACACCAACTCGCCTTGCTGCAAGGCCTCACGGGCCGTCTTCAGCGCTCGGGCAATCTCCTTGGGGCGAGCCCCGATCGGGATCACACCCCACAAATTGCCCAGCCACCGGACGAATCCCCGCTCGAAATTCCCGGCGTACACCACCATCCGGATCGGGCGCGAGCTGGCCAGCAGCAAGAGTACGCCGTCGATCCACGACGTATGGTTCGGGATCAGGAGTGCTCCGCCTCGTTCGGGCAGATTTTCCAGCCCACGGACGCGGACGCGGTAGATCGTGCGGCTCAGCATCCAGACCAGGAAGCGGATGGACGCTTGGGGGATCAAGCAGACGATGTACAAGAGAACGGGCACGGTGCCCATACCGGCGACCAGGAACACGTGGCGCGCGGAGAGGAGCGGGCCGGGGGCGGTGTGGTCGGCGACGGCTTTGACAATTGCCTTGTTGTCGGGGAAGCGTTCATAGTATGTCTCGTCCTCGACTGTCTGCCCCTGGCGCCGCTGCGCCGAGATTTCAATCCACAGAAGACGGGCGAGCAGCGGCTCGCGCAACCGGTCAGGAACATCGTCCAGGTAATCCTCGATCTGCGGCTGCTGGCCAGCACGCTGCGCATCGGCGAACGACTGTTCGGCCCCCTGCACAGTGGTCCGGTCCGCTGCCGCGATTTCCCCGCGGATGTCGGCGGGCACCTGATTCCAATCCGGATCGAAGATGGGATAGCGCATGCCCATGAACACCAGCGACATCAGGGTGACACCGGCAAACGTCAGGAAATTTGAAGCCGCAAGAATCGCTCCGCGCGATTCGGGCGGGCTGCGATGCTGCAAGTACGACTCCAATGGCACGCTGAACAATCCCGCGCTGATGCCCAGGCCGAGCAGTAGGACACACGCCGTGACAAAGCCCGCCGTCCACACCGTCGTTGGCTCGATAAATGTCCGCTCGACGGTGAACAGCAACATGGCGCACAGCGCAATCCCGGCGGCGCCCAGGGGCAGGATACCGAGCTCGACGTGGCCCCCAGACCAGATGCCGGCCAAGACACTCCCCACCCCGACGCCGAAGACCAGCGAAATCAGCAGCGGCACTTTGGCCGACTCGGTCAGCGCACCCCCCTCGTCCGCCAACTGGTCGACGTTCAGCTGAGCCAGCGCGCCGACCGACCAGAAAAAGACAATCCCCAACGCAACGCGGAACAAAGGCCCGTTCGACGCCAGCTGGCGCAGGTCGCTCCACGTTTTCGTCACGGCGTTCCAGGGAAAGGCCAAATGTGGATTCCCGGCCGCCAGCTGACGAATGAGCAAGCTGAACGCGGTGCCCACCAGCGCGATGCCCAGCAGCACCGCCGCCGACAACCACAATCCCTCTTGCCCACGATATCCCGTCGCGTCGCTCAGCCAGTTGCCCAGCCCCATTCCAACTACCGTGGCCGACACCGTCATCAGGCCAAACAGGCCATTGGCCGCCGAGATCTTCGACGGTGGCAACAGTTCCGGAATGCTGCCCATCTTCGACGGTGCAAACAAGGCACTCTGGGCGCCGGTCAACGCCACGACTACCAGCAGGAGCGGCAAGTTTCCCACCCAGATGGCGACGACTCCCAGCGCCATGATCAGCACTTCCGCGATCTTGCAGCCGACGATTACGGTGCGTTTGCTGAATCGATCCGCGAGATAGCCGGCCGGCGCCGCCAGCACGAGATAGGGAAGCACGAAGGATGTCGTGCCGGCCATCAGGATGACGCTCTCCTGTGTCTTGTCGACGTAATCCTTACCGATGCCGATGACAAGCCAACGGAAGACGTTGTCATTGACGGCGGTCAGGAGCTGGGTGCACAGCAGCCCGACGAAGCTGGCCGACAATAGCCCGGCCGTCGGGGGGGGCGCTGACCGCAAGGCAGAGGGAGCTTCCATGGCAATGTCGTTCCTGGTGACCACACAATACGGGATTTCTCGGATGGGCTCGTCACGTCGGCGAGGCAAAGTATTCCGTTTGCGAGCCTACGGCGTCAATGGAGCCTCACGACTGGCAGCTTCGCTACAGGTGGGTCCCCTGGGAGAGAGGTGAAGCGTCCGCCCTGCTCGGCACGATGTAACCAAGTGGCGAGACAAGAGAAACGGGCTTTTCCTGCTGTCCCCTCCTTATCTGGAAAATCACCGTTATGGACCTGACCCGGAATCACTACTTCATCATCGGAATTGTGCTGTTCCTGTTGGGACTGCAGTTCCGTTACGTGACCTCCTTCGAGCTCAACGAAAACACATCGCGCTTCGTCGAGAAACGTCTCGGCAAGCCAGCCGCGGCACAGGCGCAGCAGTTTGCCCTGTTCCAGGTCGACGTGCCCCCCCCACGGCGCGTGGTTCGGCCGCCACGCTGGCTGGGCTGGTCGCTGATGTCGGTGGGAGGCGTCCTGGTCGTCTTCAGCATCTCGATGATGAAGAAACCGGGATGACGCCCTAGCGATGGCGCGCTTCGGGGACCGTTAAGAAACCCCAATTCAGCGATTCATCCTGAACGTATTGTTTGCCCAATTGCAGCGCCATCAGCGCTTTGCAGCATTCGTAGCCCAGGTAGAACGCGTGTTCGGCATCGAGTTCGCGGGGACTGCGCGCCAGCAATTGTTGCAGCAACACAAATGGGTCTGCCGCGGCCAGATGAAGGCCGGCGGAGACCGCATGGATCTCCCCCCTCTCCGCGAACAAGCGGAAATTCGGATCTTTGATCTGAGCGGCAAGCCGATCCAGTTGCTCGTTCCCCTGCTCGAACAGCCGGACATCGCGCAGCAGCACGTAATCATCGTCGACGTGCTTGGGCGGCGTTCCCTGTCGGACCGCGAAAAACGCCATGCGCCGCGCTCGATCACATTCCCGCACACTCGACCGGGCCCAGTTGATGACTTGCGTGGTCAGGACGCTGCGGATGCCCAGTTCCTGACAATAGCCCAGTAACAGCAGGTTAATCGGAGCTGAGTCGGCATCGGACAGTTCCGTCAGATTGCCGATGCCCATCATCATCGGGACCCCGGGGTTCGCCTGACGAAACGACCAGTAGCGCTGGAGACTGGCCGCAAATCCGCATCCCAACGGTTCGAGCACCGGGTCGACGCGCACGGGCACTCCGCGGGCCGTGAGCCATTCGAGGGAATTCTCCAGGCCACCATACGCCGTGAAATCGTCGGGGATTACGACGACCTCGCATCCCCAGTCGGCCGCGGCGGCGCGATTCGAAGCGTTCACCGACAATACCAGCTCGGCGCCGGCACGCACGCCGGCGGCAATCTCGGCCGGTTGCATACTGTCGATCGACACGCGCAGCCCCTCCTGGCGCAACGCCGCGACGCATTCGCCGACGCCCGACCAGCTGCCACCCGGGTCGCAGCCCACGTCGATTACGTCCGCACCGGCATCCCGCAGCTGGCGGGCAAGGACCAGGATCTCGTTCAGCGTCCGGCGCGGAGCATGATTGATCTCGGCCAAAATCTCGATGTCGTACGGCCCGACCCGAGGTCGCGCCGCGGCATCGCCGAAAAACTCCCCGAGCTGCCGCAAGTCGCGCGGCCCCCGCTCGACCGGCGTCCCCGCGGCCGCCGCCACGACGTCCAGGTTCCCGTGGCAGTATCCGGGGACAATCAGGCGCGTGGTGCCCTCGCGCGGACGAAGGTGGCGAGCAATCCAGTCCGGGGTCATTAGCGCCGCGACGGTGATGGGCAGGACCTCGATCGTATAGGCAAATCCCCGCCGGCCCGCCAGCTCCGCGACCGTTTCCCGGAGTGCCTGTTCGGCCAGCCGACCGGTCACAAAGCGAAAATGCTCGGGGCGCGGTGAGGCGGCTGCCGCCGAGCTGCCCGATTCCTGCTCCCCCATGTGCTTTTTTCCGGCGTGTAAGCCTTGTCTCCGCTGAGCCGACTCCGCTTAACGTTTAACGGGCTCCGCTTAGGGGGCTCGGTGAGCCTGCTCCACAGCAGGCGCCCCCGTTCGCGCATCACGCAACACCGCCAACAGCGCGCGGACTGCTTCGGACGTTCCCAATTCTGCCAGGGACAGGCGGGCTTTGCGACGCCAGTTCACCCGCTGGGTCACCGTTCCCGGCGTATTCTGCGGCTGGGTCTCGAGCCACAGGTCTTCCAAGTTCACCAACACCACTTGTGCCTCGCTGCCGCCGAGCCACTGGAGGCAACCTCGCAGCACTTCGGACGCCTCGAGCGATTCCGCCAAGCCGTTGCCGTTGCTCGCCAGAGCGCCGTCCGTTTGCAGCAGTTCGACGATCCGACTCCGCAACCGATGGCGGGTTGCCCGCTCGTCGTCCGCTTCCGCCTCACTCAGCAACCGCAGATCCAACCGATCGTCGATATCGGTTCCCTGCCACCAGCTCGCGAACGTCGGCATGTCGTGTGTATTCAAACTCGCGACTTCGTCGGCGTCGGGCGAGCGGACGGCTTTCGCCATGGCCACCGCGTTCCACTCGTACTGAAACACATACAGCCGTCCGAAGCGATGCGTCCGCATGGCCCGGTTGACATAAGACGGCACCGTCCCCAGGTTCTCGCCTATGATCGACGCGCCGAGCCGGTGGGCTTCGAGCAGCAAGATCGCGTACAGCTCTTCGGCCGGGTACCGCACGTACACGCCCTGGCTCGCTGGCAGACCGTCCGGGACCCAATACAGACGGTGCAGTCCCATGACATGGTCGAGCCGCAACAGACGCGCTTGCCGCAGATGGTGCCGCACGACGCGAATGAAGTACTCGTACCGCTCGGCTCGCAAACGTTTAGGATGTAGCGGCGGAAACCCCCAGTTCTGCCCCTGAGTGAAGAACGCATCCGGGGGCGCACCGCCCGCGGCGCCCCGTGCGAACGACGTGCGAAACCGCCAGACATCGAAGCCGTCCGGGTGCGTGCCCAGCGGTACGTCCAGATACCATGTCATCCCCGCGTTCTGCGCCGTCCGGGACAGCGCCTCGAGCTGTTCATGGGCCAACCACTGAGCATAGCGGTGGTACTGGGCGGCGGCCGCGTCGGCTGGTTCTTCGCAGAGCACGCCGTCACAAGCCGGTTCCGGCCATCGCCACCACGGACGCCCCATCCGCTCGCACGCCGCTCGGAAGGTCGCATAGCGATCCAGTTCCGCCGATTCCCGCCGGAACGCCTCGAACGCCTCGCGACGCGCCGTCGACGCGGATGACAATACGCGACACATCGGTTCCAGCGCATCGCGCTTCAGCCGCATCACCCGCCGGGCGTCAACCAACTCGTCGTGTTGCAGCTCCTCGACCGCTTGCTGAAAGGCCGGCGAGCTCACGAGCTGCTGCGCCTCAGGGCACTGCGCGAACTCCGGAACACGCGCCACATCGACGTATAACTCGTTCCAGAACAGGCGGCTCGCGGGTGAATAGGGACTCGTATCGTCCAGGTTGTCGTAGAATGAGGCCAGCAATGGCAACGATGCTACCAGCGTGCCTCCCTCCGCGCGCACCCACTCCGCAAACTCGCCGAACTCCGTGACGCTGCCCGCTCCCCAGCCTCCCGGGCCCTGGACGGCGTAGAAGGGCGCAAAGACGCCCCACTCCTTCCTCGGGCCCACCATCGGTCCGGAATCCAACCGCCGTGGCGCCGCAATCAGCATGGCTTCACCCGCGCGATCTCCGTAAGTCACACGAAGCACGTGGTAGCCCAGCGGCAAGGTCCCGCGCAAGGGCATGGACCGCCGCACGCCACTGACGGGCTCCGGACTCGCCTCATCGAACGGTAACTGATCGGCCGGCCACTGCCATTCCTGATGCCCTCCGGCCTCTAACTCAACCCGCGCATGCACCGTACCGGTGTCCGAGTCCGGCAAGGTGAGGACGACGTTCCCCAGCTGCCCATTCCACACCACCAGGACCGGTTCCAGCAACTGGGCGACTTGCCCAGCGTGAAATGCCCGCAACGCCTCCGGCACGTCGGCCACCGTTCGCACGGGAGCACCCATCACCGAGAGCGCTGCGATCAGTGCTTCGGTCGTGGCCGTCCGCCGCTTGCCCGTGACATCCTGGTACGAGGTCTGTAGACCGTAGCCATTCGCCAATTCGTTCAGTCCGCGAACCGTCGCCATTGCTCCTCCTTAAATGCGCGTTCCCTGGTCGTTCGGAAGGATGGCCCTGGCTGCCTTGCGTCCATCCTGGAATCGAGTAAGAGCTTATCCCGAAGGGCCGGCGGCGGGAAAGAGTACCCCGGTCCGTCCAGCGACAGCCTGCCTCCGCCGGAAAACGCCCGCTGCGGGTAAGACAGCAGCAGACGAGCACACTTCGTGCCAAAGCAGGGACCGCGCCGAACCGTTCCCGCCCGCAGTCCGAAATTGCACTCAGGATACGATCCGAGGGCAGGGAAAACGCCCGTTAACCGGGACGTTAACCATGCAGTCAAAACGCGGCCAGTTCGATATCCACCGCCTCGGCTAGCTCCCGCAGCTTGCGGAGCGCCCGCTCTTCCAACTGGCGTACCCGCTCGCGGCTGACGCTCAGCTCCTCGGCAATTTCCCGCAACGTGCGCGGCTCGAATTCCTGTCCCCATCCATAACGGGAACGCAATACGTACCGCTCGCGCGAGGAAAGTTGAGCCAGCAGCCGCTCGACGACTTCGACCGCGGAAGCAACCCGCTGTTCATAAGCCGCCGTCCACCGCCGAGTGTCGACCGGCGCGAGCTCATCGATCCAGGGTCGAGCCACCCGCCGTTCCCGCTGCCGACCGCGCATGTGCCGTAACAACCGGCGGCGGATCGCATGCATGGCGTACGTACTGAACCGGAACCCCCGTTCGGGATCGAACCGAGTCACCGCCTTCAGCAAGGTGAATTGCCCTTCGCTGGCCAGCTCGTCAAACGGATGACGGCGGTTCGCAAACCGCCCGGCAATGGACAGATTCAAGCGAAAAAATGCCCGCAACAATTCGTTGCGAAGGGTCTCCCCGCGCCGAATCAGACGTGAAAACTCGCCAAACGATACGCCGGGGTCACCACCCGCCCAGGCCTCCCGCAGCTGCGCCGCGCGGTACCAGGCCAGATGCATCTGACGGAATAGCCGCCGCTCCTCCTCGGCACTCAGCAGCTGCCCGTCGCTGCGGCCCACCTGCACCGGCTCTTCGCACCACTCGGCATAGGGAAGATGCTCGAGATAGTGGATATCCACAGCCAGCCAATCACTGTCCGCCGGCGGCCACTTCGAACCGTCGGGGTGCCTCCGTGGAGCCGGCCGCAGGACCTCCAGTACCGATCGGGTACTCATCGCTTCACTCTTCGTGACGATCCCCCCAGCGCGACTCGACTCCTCGAGCCGGGCCCTTAGTCCGGCGCCCGCTTCCTCAGCTTCCGCTGCAACGAACGCCGGTGTATCCCTAGCCGCCGCGCCGCCTCCGAGACATTGCCCCCGCAGTCGGAGAGCACTCGATGGATGTGCTCCCACTCGGCGCGCGCCAACGACGGCGTCTCGGAGGAGTTCTCCGGCTGAGCGTCCACGCGCTGGCCCCGCTCGAACGCCGCCAGGATGTCGTCGGCGTCGGCCGGCTTCGGCAGGAAATTGACGGCTCCCAAATGCACCGCATCGACCGCCGTCGCGATACTCCCGAATCCGCTCAGTACGAGCACCCGCATCCGGTTTGACAACTGTTTGAGATCCCGCACCAGCGATAACCCCGACGGTCCCGGCATCCGCAAATCCACGACGGCCAAGTCCGGCGGGTCCCGCTGGGCACAAGCCATCGCCTCGTCATAGTTGCCAGCCGTCTCGACCAGAAACCCCCGTTCGCGAAAGGCCCGCGCCAGCCGCTCGCGAAACGACACGCTGTCGTCGACCAACAGCAACCGCTGGCCCACGGCCGCCGCCGGCTCCTCGATCTCGATGCTCATCATTCCGCCTGGCATGATCTCCACCTCGTCTCGCCCAGGATCACGCTTCCCAAGTTTATTCTCAAATTTGTATGTGGAAAATGTGGCAAAATGTCGCAGCCGCGTTCCGCCCGGCCAAGCTACTTCGATGGTAATTCGATCGCCACGGTGGTGCCCGTACCCGGAACGGAATCGATGTGCAACCGGCCGCCGATACGCTCGATGACGTTGCGGGCGAGGAAGAGTCCGAGACCCATGCCTTTGCCAGGTTCCTTGGTCGTGAAAAACGGGTCGCCGGCGCGGGCGAGCACATCGGGGGTCATGCCCGGTCCCCGATCGCGGACCATGAGCAGGATGCCTTGCGCAGCCCGTCGAGCGGTCAATTCGACGGGCTCGCCGAAGGACGACACGTCGAGGGCATTGCGGACGATGCCACGGATCGCCTGAGCCATAGCGACGGGAGGGACCAGCACGGCGATGGCCACGGCGTCCTCTGCCACGTCCACCCGGATGTGATCGTGGCGCCGGATAGGTTGGACGACATCCTGCAGGAGACTCGCGACCGGCAGGGGTTGTAGGGTTTCGCCGGTAGGGTGCCCCGCGCTGCTCGCCATGCTATCCAGGATGGCGCGGCATTGGTCGAGCTCGGAGCGGATCAGCGCGACGTCTTCGATCACGGAAGGGGGCGCATGGGTACCTTCGAGGTGCCGGGCGAGGTCCTTCGCAATAACGGCGATGGTGGACAGCGGCGAGGCCAGTTCGTGTCCGGCTCCGGCGGCCAGGGTGGCGAGTGCTTCGAGCCGTTCGCTGCGGGCGCGTCGTGTTTCCGCCTCGCGCAGTTGCTGTTCGCGCTGCTGCAATTCCCGGGTAACACGCGTGATGAAGTAGATCACGACACCGGCGCAGGCGGTCAGAGCTACGCCCAGTCCCACCTGCTGGTAGGTACGTCCCGCGAGCAACGATGCGTTGTCGAACGGGCGAAGCAGCGCGGGCAGGGGCACATGGCGGACCAACAGGCCGACGAAGCCAAGGACGGCCACCGCCGTCAGTCCCCAGGCCCAGCGTGCGGGCAGAATCATTGCGGCAAGGGCCAGGTTGACGAAATAAAAGACCGCAAACGGATTCGAGGGGCCGCCAGAGAAGTAGAGCAGGCCGGTCAGCAGGCAAAGATCGAGGGCCAGCACTCCGGCGATGACCCCGTGGTGGCGGTAGGCCGGGAGCGGCGCACCCTCGCGAGGCTCTCGCGCGGCGACCCAGCGCTGGAATCCGAGATTGCTGAGCGCGGTGAACCCCACGATCGACAGCAGTGGGGCCAGCGGCAGGGAGATGCGGAGGCCCGTGTGAGCGACGGCGATCGAGGTGAGTTGTCCGATGCAGGCGACCCAGCGCAGCACGAGGAGCCAGCGGGCATTGATGAGGAGCCGGTCGAACGATGTCGTGGCGGGCAGACATGCCGTAACGGGCGTCGCAGCGGGCAGTGTACCGGGAACCTCGTCCATCACGGCCGGCCGTGGAGTCATGTCGCGGTCATGCGTGCCAAGGGCCATGGCGGGACCTACCGCGCGTGGATGACGACGGTCTTGCGTTCGGTCATTTCCTCGATGGCATACTTGGGACCTTCTTTGCCGAAGCCGCTGTCTTTGAGTCCGCCATACGGCATCAGGTCCGCGCGCCAGGCAGGTCCCCAGTTGATGTGAATGTTGCCGCTCTCCACCCGCCGCGCGAATTCTACGGCGCGGTCGACGTTTTCGGTAAAGACGCCAGCGCTCAATCCATAACGGGACTGGTTGGCGAGGGCAATCGCCTCGTCGACACTCCCGGCCCGCAGCACTCCCACAGCCGGTCCGAACAGTTCTTCCTGGCACAGTCGCATGTCCGGGCGGACGTCGGTCAGCAGCGCAGGCGTCAGCAGAGCAGCGCTGCGCTGCCCGCCGCACAGCAGCCGGGCGCCCTGGGCCACGGCCTCCTCGATCCACTGCTCGACCCGGACTGCATCGCGTTCGCGGATCATAGGCCCCATATTCGTCGATGCGGCCAGCGGATCCCCGGCTTGAATCGCGGCGACGCGTGGCTGCAGCGCGTCGAGCAGGTCGTTGTGAATGCGGGGCAGGGTAATCACACGCTGGGTCGAAATGCAGACTTGGCCGGCATTCCCGTATCCCGTGGCGACGACAGCGGCAGCGACTTTTTCGAGATCTGCGTCGTCCAGCACGATGAGTGGGCTGTTTGAGCCCAGTTCCATCGTCACGCGCTTGATACCCGCTTGCTGGCAGATATGCTTGCCGACTTCAACACTGCCCGTAAAGCTGATTTTGCGGACGCGCGGATCGGCGCACAGCGTGTCGCCCACCGATCCGCCGCTGCCCGTCACGCAGGCCACGCCGAGCGGCGGCAGGCCAGCCTCCAGGAGGATCTCCACCAGTTTGAGAGCCGACAGCGGCGTGTCGCTGGCTGGCTTGACGACGACGGCGTTGCCGGCCGCCAGGGCGGGGCCCACCTTATGACAGACCAGGTTGAGCGGGAAGTTAAACGGAGTGATGGCGACGACGACGCCACATGGAACACGTAGCGTAAATCCCAGCTTCGACGCGCCCCCTGGGGCAGCGTCCAGCGGCAGGACCTCGCCGCCCAGCCGCTTGGCTTCTTCGGCCGAGCACTCCATCGTCGTGGCCGCGCGGCTGGCCTCGAACACGCCTTCCTGCAACGTCTTTCCCTCTTCGCGGCTGATCAACCGCCCTAACTCCTGCTGCCGCTGGAACATCAGGTCCGCCGCCTTGCGCAGGATCGTGAACCGGTCATAGGCGGTCAGCCCCCGCATGATGGCGGCCCCCTCCACCGCCCCCGCCAACGCCGTTTCTACTTGTTCGGGCGTCGCCTGAGGAACGGTGTCGACCACCGACCCGTCGAATGGGTGCCGCACCTCGATCGGACGACCTCCGTCAACCCATTCACCCCGAATGAACATGCGCATCATCAAGCTCCTGCGTGCTGCGTCGCTGGCCAGGTCCGGTGTCCGCGCGGGACCGGCCGGCGCACCGCCGGGCCACACTGAGCCCCGATCCGGTATACTGGTGGCACTTGGCAACGCGTGACAGAGGGCACGGCAGAGCCCAGTGCCCGAACCACGAGTTCTTCACGTTCTGCTACCATACCCCACCCGTCCTTCGATGCCGACCCCCTGTAAGTCCTTCCGCCTTTTCCAAGGAGAAAGCTGGTTATGTCGCAGACCGAGCCGACGAGCTTGGCCGAACGCAAGCGTCTGATCCGTGAACAAGCCCATGCGAACCGTAATGCGCAGCCCGATAAGGACGAGATCAGTCGCCGGATCGTGGCTCAGTTCATGCAGCTGCCAGAATACCAGGCCGCGCGCACCGTCCTGTTCTACGTTGACGTGCGCGCGGAAGTCCGCACCCGCCACGACCTCGCCGGCGCGTTGACCACCGGCAAGCGCATTGTCGTGCCGTATTGCGTGGACGGTGAACTCGAGCTGTTTCATCTCGAGAACATGGACGAGCTTGAAATCGGGATGTACCGCATTCTGGAACCTCGCCCGGACCTGCGTTCGGTCGGGTCGAAACGAGTTTCAATCGACAAACTCGATTTGATCATGGTGCCGGGCGTGGCCTTCGATCGCCGGGGAGCCCGCACCGGGCACGGCAAGGGTTATTACGACAAGCTGTTGGAGCATGCGCGCCCCGATACCCCTCTCGTGGCGCTCGCCTTTGAGTGCCAGTTGTTCGATGAAATCCCCATGGCCAGTCACGATGTGTTCATGGACCTGGTGATTACGGAAATGTCCGTTTACCGCGGGCGCGGACGCGGAGCGAGGTGACCTCGATGGCAGCCATTGTCGACGACACGTATGCGGAAGCATTTCGCAGCATCTATGCGGAAGTGCTGGTCACGGCCCGCGACCGCAAATGGCTCGACCACGCCGCCCACGCGGCCACGGGGCACGCGTCGAGCACCATCATGTGCGACTGCGAGGCGGGGATCGATCGTTACGTCGGGCCAGGCGGCGACCCGGGCACGACCACGCCGGATGGCCGGCCCGGCGTCGTACTGCAGTTTCATGTGCCCCGGTTTCGCAAGGACCGGGTGGAGGCCCTCGAAAAGGCCCTGCTGGCCCGGGTCAGCCAGAATGTATTGACCTGTCCGACCACGCGGTGCTTCAACCTGCTCGACACGGAATCGTATTTCCGGCTTGGCCGCAAGATCGCGTACTTTGGCGACGGTTACGAAGCGCTCGAACCGCGCTATGGGCGGTCGGTGTGGGTGATTCCGACGATGGGTGGCGAATTCTGCCTGGATCGGCGATTCGGATATCGCGATGGAATCATGGGCGGCAACCTGTGGTTTCTCGGCGCGACGGAGGACGCCGCGATTGAGGGAGCGGAGCGAGCCGCCGCAGCCGTCGCCACGACGCCGGGTACGATCACGACATTTCCCGGCGGTGTCGCCGCCAGCGCGTCGAAGGCCGGCAGCCGCTACAAATTCCTGTTCGCCAGCACGTACGAGAAGTATTGTCCGACTCTGAAAGATCGCCTCGGCCAAGCCTCTGGAGTGCCGGACGGCGTGACGTCGATCATGGAGATCATCATCAACGGTCGCGATCTGGACACGGTCGCCCGCGCGACCCACGCTGCGATCGAAGCGGCGGTACCCACTCCCGGACTGCTCCGGATCTCCGCCGGCAACTACGGCGGCCGGCTCGGCAAAAGCTTCATTTACCTCCGACCCCAACCCGGGTGACGACCGGATCGTACGGCTGGTACCAGTACTCGTACTCGTACTCGACTGGCGTGTCGACCGTGCGGGCTCGTTGCGCCCGGCGGAGTTTGGCAGGTCCGGATCGCATTGCGTACGACGCGGATTCGAGTACGAGTACGACGGAGATGCCGCCTCGTGGGAACTACAGCCCGCGGTAGGTAGGGCGAAACGACAGTCGGGGATCGGATCCCGGGTAAGGAACCGCGGCTCCCGCGCTCGGACCGGGCGGCCCGGCGCCGAACGGCGAAGGGGTATTGGCCGGGGGGGCACCGCCACTCGCCTCCGGCCATGCCGACAGCGAAGCGGGCGGTGCGGACAGATTCACTTGCTGATAGCCCTCGTACACCGGCATCTGGAATAGCTGAACGGGATCTCCGGACAGCTGATTCACCAGGAATTGGTCGACCTCCAGCTGAAACGACGCTTGCAGACTGGGCAGTTGCACTTGCAGGCGATGAGGCAGCACGACGCCGCTGTCGGGATACGTGCGATGCTCGGAGCACAGTGCCGTCGCCAGATTCTGGCCGGAGGCGTCCAGGATGTGCTGTTCGACCACCCATCCTTGTCGGCTGTCGATGACCAGCACGCGCGTGTAGGGGCGCCCCACGCGCTGAAAAACCGCGCGTACCTCCACACGCTGGTCCGGACGCGCCACGGGGCCGGTATAGGATCCGGCGGGATCAAGCTGCAGTAACCCGAGGGACTCGATCAGCCAATCGGGTCCCACGGGCAGGCCCTGGGCCATCACCTGATCATGGTAGCCGTAGTACATCGCGCGGTCGGGATCATGCTTCGACCAAACCCAGAACAACTGATCGTTGCTCCCCAGATCCAGGTCGGTTCCCGCCAGCAGTTTGGCACGCAGCCGCAGGCGGCGAGGCCGTTCCAGCGACAGCGTCGCGCGCAGCGTCGCCGGGACGCCTGGCGCCGTGACCGCGGCGTGCTGGCAGTCGAGCTGCTGGACGCGAGCGGAATTCGTGTTGATGACGTAGAGGATCTCGTCGAGCGTCGGCGGGCCGGCAAACACGGGCGGTGGCGCGAGCTCCTTGGTGCCGAACATGCGATGGCACGAGGCGCCGCTCGACGCGGTCACGACCAGCAGCAGCAGCAGGTAGCTGAGCGTCCCGTGTTTCAAGTTCGACGTCCTTCGCGGCCTCATGCCGCGGGCGTGACCAGCAACTCCGTCAAACGCGTCTGAATCTCTGTGGCGCGGGCGTCGGAAGGCACGACCGCTCGCACACGATACTCCGTGTCGTTTCTCGCACAGAAC
>JBFWYF010000010.1:0-26803 GCA_050186685.1 Pirellulaceae bacterium | reverse complement strand
CCGCCTCCACCAGCTTGCGGATGTTCCCAGGACGCCTGGGGCTTGCGGGTGGGGCAGAGCGCTCGGGAAGAGCGACCCGCATCCCCAGGCGCTTCTTTAGGTGCGACGAGCCCTCTCGCGAGGGGCTCCGACACCAAGGTACTGCGACGAAGGCACGTATCGTCGCCAACAATCGTCTGTCGTGGAATTCCGTGAAACCTGTGCCATTCGTCTAGGCGCGAAATAGAATCGCCTAGGTGCCGCATTGTGGCGAATGGTCGCTGTCTCGCGGCATCGCCCGTCTCACTTTTTCCCATGGAGCTGAAATCATGCGCTCAATGTACGTTCTTACCTGTGGTGCTTACCTGTCTTGCGCACTCGCCGCCATCTATCGTTTCCAGGCCGCTCACCGGCAGTTGGTACTGGTGGTCGGCAGCCTGTTGATGGCCTTGTGTCTGACCTCCGGTGTACAGGCCGACGATCCGCCGAAGCCCAAGATCCAGGATTTCGAGGCCTTCTTCGACGGCTTCGAGCTGTACGCCCTGGTCGGACAGGTGTTTGGAGTACCGGAGCCGGAACTCGAAAACTGTGAAGTTCATTTCGGAGGACCGTTTGCCGGCCATTCCACGACAACCGATCCGTGGGGCTATTTTTACCTGGAGGTTTTTCACGAAGAGTGCACGGGGGCCATTGCCACGGCGCGTGCCAAGACGGCTGCGGGCGTGTGGGGCGATTCGCTGTGGCTCGAGGTGTTCTGACGAATTGCGGTTTCAAGTGCAGTCATGCACCGGGGGTTTCCGATAGGCGAAACCCCCGGTTGCGGTGACCGGCTGACGATACTCCAGCGGGCTGCAATCCGCTTAGTGTGGCAGCGTGAACTGTTCTTCCGGCAGTCGACTTGGATCGAGCAGCCTGTTGAGCAGGGCCGTCGAAATGGATCGCGGAGCCGGTAGGAACAGTTCGGCAATGGCATGCCGCTGGGGAAGCAGAGGCTGCGAATTCGCGGCGCTTCGTTCGACAATGGCCGGGAACCAAGGCTCTTGTGCCACGGGTTCCCACAGTGCCATATCGTCAAAGGCTTGGCGAGACAACCCGAGTCTGACCGCCGCAAGCAAGTGCTCTTGGACTTCCAGCTTGATTTCCGACGAATCTCGAGAGCCGGCGGCCAAGATCAACGCGGCTTGATAGCGCACTAGTTGCGACTCGGGAGCACGGGCGGCCGCCAAACGCAGGTCCTGAATCGCGTGCTTCAGGCCCTCATCGTCCTTTCGGCGATACCGAAACCTGAGATGAGCGCGGAGGAAGTAGGCCTCAAACCGGTTGGGATCCCGCTCGATGAGACTGTCGAGTAAAGACAAGCCGGTCAAATTCCCTTGCCAATCCAACTGACAGAACGCATGTCGGAGCGCAATATCGTACGACAATCCCTTCTTCGGCGCATAGAGAATACATGCTTGACGGGGGCTGCGCGCGTGGAAGTAGGAATGCGCCAAGTAGTCCAGAAACTCAGGCTGGTCCCTCAGCGCTTCCTTCAGGGGCTCTAACAATTCGATCGCGTGTGCATGATCACCGGACCGCTGATAGACGATGCCTTGGAGAAAACGAGCCGCGTTGTTGTCCGGCTCAATGCTCTCCACTTCGCGGATTCGCTGGCTGGCTCCTGAGATATTTCCGGCTTCGAGCAGTGCGGCGGCTTGGCCGATGAGGGAACGTAGGGTTTGGGAGACGAGCAGGTCGACATCGGCGCCGGCGCCGAGGTCGGTGGCTCGGCGATAGGCGGCGGCCGCCTCGACCAGATTCCCTTGCCGTTGCAGCCCATTCCCTCGCAGAATCCAGCTGGCCCGATCGTCGGGGCGCTGCGCGAGCAGATCGTCGAGCACCCGGATGGCGCCCGTGAGATCGCCGGCGGCGATTAGCTGTTCCGCCTGGACGCGCACCCGCTGCTCGTAGGGGGGGAGTCGCGACCAATATCCGTAGATCAATCCGCTGGCAATCGCGACTCCCGCCAGGCTGACTGTCAGAACCGTGCGGTGGCGCTGTGCCCAGCGACCAAGTCGGTGCGCAGGCCGTACATATCGGCGTAAGGCCCATCCGAGTTCGCCCATGTCGGCGTAACGCTGATCGGGATCGCACGCGAGGCAGCGGAGGATGATCGCCTGCAACGACGCATCCACATCGGGATTGAGCAGCGACGGATGCAGGGGCGGGACGGTTTGTGCGTCGAGTTGAGCCTGGATCGCTTGCCGGGGCCCTAACGTGCCGGCGGGGGTACCGAACGGCAATTTGCCCGTCAACAGTTGGTACAGGATGCAACCTAGTCCGAAGACATCCGCCCGCTCGTTGACGAGCGACTCGCGAGGCTGGACTTCCGCGGCCGCTTCGCTCAGCTGCTCAGGCGCCGCGTACGGAAGCGTTCCGCCGTGATGGACCACGTTCAGATCGGCGTCGAACGAAAGGTTGAAATCCAGCACCATCGGCCGGCCGCTGGGAGTCAGGAGCACGTTGGAAGGCTTGAGGTCACGGTGCAGCACCCCGCGCTCGTGGGCGTACTTCAAGGCGTCGGCCAGCTGCAGCCCAAGATGAACCACGCCGGCCACAAACGAGCCACGTTCCAGGACCGAGGGGACTTCCGCTTTCCCGGGCTCCGCATGCGGTAGATATCCTGGCAGGGCCATTTGCTGGGCGACGTCCAGGATGACCTGAGCTCGTGTGGGGGGCGGACCCACTTCATAAGCAACGTCCAGGACGTCGGATAACGTGGCACTACCCTGATAGGGCATGCAGACCACGGTCAGATCCGAGTCCTCGTCATAAGCCACTGAGTAAACTTGGACAATATTGGGGTGGGCCAGCTTGCCGAGCGTCTCGGCTTCATAACTTCCCTGCTTCGACACTTTGATGGCCACGGAACGCCCGCCCAGCTGCAGTTCGGAGGCGAGGTACACACGGGCCATGGAGCCGGCACCCAGCAGCTCCTTGATATCATAGCCAGCAAATACCTCACCCACTTCGGGCCATTTTTCTTCGGACAACATCTCGAACGCTGGCAGTCGCTCGTGGACATCGATCAGGCGGCGGAGCGAGTTGCGGTACTTCGGGTACTTCTCGCAGAATTCCGCCACGTCGATCGACTTCCCCTCCTCCCTGCAGCGCATGTATTCGAGCATCGCCGCGTCCAGAACCAGCGACTTCTCCCGGAATCGGTCCACCGAACTGCCTCGGTGCGTCGACCCCGTGGAGACCGAGGCCCGCGTCGATTGGTGAGGGATGCTGCGTTTCATGCGTCTGCCAGGTACCGAAACGACGGGCGGAAGGATCCCCGACCAGCGCGGGCTCAGGAGGATGGCGTCTCTTCCAGCTGCATGTCGCCCACGATTTGCCGAATTGTGCGTTCGTGCATGCGCATGGCCTTGGCGATCTGCACGTACGTGGCACCTTTCAGACGCATCTCGAGAATGCGCCGATCACGCGGCGAAGTTCCCATCATCTTTTGCAGCCGCTCCTTCGCGATCAGGTGCTGGCTGGGGGTGTCGTGTGGCGACACCGATGGAACTTCCGCCATGGCTTCCGGATCCAACGACTGTTCCTTCGAGACGTTGTAACGGGCGAACTTCATTCGCCGCCGCGTCTCCTCGATGACCTTATTCCGGGCCATGGCGACCAGATACAGGATCAGCTCGTCGGGGTCGCGCATCCCCTTGATCTTCTGCAAATCCGCAAACAGCGACGCCCAGACCATCTGGACAAAGTCGATAGAATCGAATTTAGCTCGCAAGTTCTGATGCAGCCGGAGTCGCACGACGCGCTGGATATGGGGACCGTATTCGTCAATAAAGTCCCAGATGGCTTCTTCCGAACCCGAGCAAACGCGCTCCAGGGCGCGGCGAAAGTCAGAGTCTTCTTCTGCCATGGACCTGATCCGCTTTCGATGTGCTCGCGGGCCGACCTGCCCGCGATCGAGATAATACCCGCGTTTCGCAATCGACACCACCATCAAACGCAAAATTCGCGGGGAAATCCGCGTGCGGCCAACGTCAAGCCCGCGGTGCGGCGTTCGCGCAATGCGGTCGCCCGCAGGCTGCTGATGGCCGGCGTGAGGTCCTCAGTGGCATCGGCATGGACCGGCTTCCGGGATGAACTCCTCCATTTGATTGCTGCCCCAAATACAGACAGTTATAGTGATTCGGCTTCGCCCACCGCGAGGTGGAGTGCCGCGGACGCACGCAGAATCGGGCGTCTGGCTGGCATGGTTCCTACCCGTTCTCCGTCGCTTGGTCCTCGCATGACGACTTTGCTCCCCCTGTTGCGGCGGATAGTCCGCGGACGCTGGTTCCTGATAACGCTCGGCGTCCACCTGGTGGGACTGTCCAGACCCGTCTGGCAGGTCTCCGCCCGAGCCGAAGATGCTCCGCCCGCGACGCAGGCCACTCCGGGGGTGAGTTACTTCCGCGACGTGCTCCCGATATTCCAGGCACAGTGCCACGGATGCCACCAGCCGGCTAAACGCGAGGGCCAGTATGTCATGACGGATGTCGCTTCGCTGCGGCGCGGGGGCGAATCGGGCGAACCGGCGGTCGTGCCGGGGAATCCCGCAGCCAGCGCGCTCTGGAACCAGATCCGCGCCGATCAGGGAACCCCTGCCATGCCGAAGGGGAGGCCGCCGCTTGCCGCTCCCTACTTGAAACAAATTGAGGCGTGGATTGCCGCAGGTGCGGTCGATGACTCCCCGCCGGCGACGCGAAGCCGTTTTGATGCGGATCATCCTCCCCAGTATGCGGCACCGCCGGTAATTACGGCGCTGGATTATTCTCCCGACGGTCAATGGCTGGCCATTTCCGGCTATCACGAAGTTCTGCTTTATCGCCCGGAACAGGGGCTCGAAGGACGGCTGATTGGACTCTCGGAGCGAATTGAGTCCGCCGTGTTTTCTCCCGATGGCCGGCAACTCGCCGTCACCGGTGGTTCCCCGGGGCGTCTCGGCGAGATTCAGATGTGGCGAGTTGAGCAGCGCGAGCTGGCCTGGTCTCAGACTGTCGGTTTCGACACGCTTTACGGAGCCAGTTGGTCCCGCGACGGGAAACGCGTGGCATTCGGATGTCCCGACAAAACGACGCGGGCCCTGGATGCCGAGACCGGTCAGCAAGTGTTCTTCAACGGGGCGCACGAGGACTGGGTGCTCGACACGGTGTTTTCGCTGGAGGGCGATCACCTGGTGACGGTCAGCCGAGACATGTCGATGAAACTGATGCATGTCGCGACGCAGCGGTTTATCGACAATATCACCAGCATTACTCCAGGCGCGTTGAAGGGTGGATTGATGGCGGTAGACCGGCACCCGGCGCGGGACGAGGTGCTGGTCGGCGGTGCGGATGGGATACCCAAGATCTACCGCATGCATCGCGAAAAAGCGCGCGTCATTGGCGACGATTTCAACTTGATCCGCGCCCTGCCCGCCATGCCCGGACGTTTGTTCGACGTCGCGTACAGCCGTGACGGCCAGTACGTTGTGGCGGGCAGCAGCTTCCAAGGGCGTGGCGAGATCCGGGCGTTCGCCGAAGCGGACGGACGGGAGTTGTGGAAGATCGAAGTGCCGGATGGGGGCATCTATGCCGTGGCGGTCCATCCTCGGGGGACGACGGTCGCGGCGGGCGGGTTTGATGGCCTCGTGCGCATCGTCGATTTCGCCAGCGGCACGGTGTCGCGCAGCTTCTACCCAGTGGATTTGCGCACCGGGGATGTCGGTGAGCAGGACGGTTCCTGAAGGATCGTTAATCGAGGATGACTTCATGCGCGACCAACAACGACTGGCCTGCGTGTTGTGTTGGATCTTGAGTGGCAGCCTGCTGCTCGCATCGCTGGCGCCGGCCTTGTTGTCGGGAGCCGAAGGTGGAACCGCACTCGGCGACGTCGTGGCCATCTCGGTCTTTCCTCCAGCACTGCAACTGCGGGGAGCCTTCGCCTACGGCCAGATTGTCGTAACCGGAAAGTTGGCCACCGGCGAATCCGTCGATCTGACCCGAGATGTCCAATGGAGCAGTCCGAACCGCGTGAGCATCTCGGCGCGGGGACTGGTGCGACCGCGGGCGGACGGTACCGAGGAACTGACATGCGAGTTCGGGTCGCATCGGGGGCGCCTGCAGGTGGAAGTCACCGGTGCCTCGACGCCGCCTGCCGTGGATTTTCAGCGCGACGTCCAGCCGGCCCTGTCGCGGATGGGCTGTAACCAGGGCACGTGCCATGGCGCGAAAGAGGGCAAAGCTGGCTTCAAGCTGTCGTTGCGCGGCTACGACGCGCAGTTCGACCACACCGCGCTGACGGACGACATTGGAGCGCGGCGAACAAACCGGGCGGCACCGGAACAGAGTTTGATCCTGCTGAAGGCGACGGGCAGCATTCCGCATGTAGGTGGCGTCCGCACACGCGTCGGCGAACCACACTATGAATTGCTCCGCACCTGGATCGCAAGCGGTGCCCGGTTCCTACGGGAATCCCCCCGCGTCACCTCGCTGCAGGTTTATCCCGAGAATCCCTTGTTGCCCCGCGCGGATCTGCAACAGCAGATTGCCGTCCTGGCTACGTACTCCGACGGCAGCGTGCGCGACGTGACCCAGGAGGCATTTGTGGAGAGCGGCAATCTCGAAGTCGTCGAGGCCCAGGACGGCGCCCTGTTGACCGTGCTGCGCCGCGGGGAAGCTCCGGTGCTCGTGCGGTATGAAGGCGTATATGCTGCCACCACCCTGACGGTGATGGGCGAACGTAGCGGATTCGTGTGGCAGGATCCACCGGAACACAACTACGTCGACCGCCACGTATACGAGAAGCTGCGGCGAATGAAGATCCTGCCGAGTGGCCTTTGTACGGATGAGGAGTTCGTGCGCCGCGTCTACCTCGACTTGACTGGATTACCGCCGACGGCCGAACAGGTGCGGCAGTTCCTGAGCAGACCGGGGGACAACCGCGCTCGCCGGGAACAGCTTGTCGATGAACTCGTGGGAAGTGCGGAATTCATCGAGCACTGGACGAACAAGTGGGCGGACATGTTGCAGGTCAACCGGAAGTTTCTGGGCGAAGAGGGCGCAGCCGCCCTCCGCAACTGGATCCAGCAGAGCCTCGCGGAAAACAAGCCTTACGATCAGTTCGCGTACGAAATCCTCACGGCGAGCGGCTCTAATGTCGACAACCCGCCGGCGGCCTATTTCAAAGTCCTCCGCGACGCCGCAACGGTCATGGAGAACACGACGCATCTGTTCCTGGCCGTCCGATTCAACTGCAACAAATGCCACGATCATCCTTTCGAGCGCTGGACTCAGGACCAGTACTACCACCTGGCGGCCTATTTCGCCCAAATCGGCCGGAAGGAAGATGCCGCGTATGCTGGCCAACGGATTGGCGGCTCAGCCGTCGAGGGCGCCGCTCCGCTGGTCGAGGTGATTTACGACACAGGCAACGGCGAAGTCCGGCATGAGCGCACCGGCCAGATCGCGGCCCCCGCGTTCCCCTACGTCCACGCGGACCCGATCGACACAAGGGTCTCACGTCGCGAGCAGGCGGCGCGCTGGATTACTTCGGCGAGGAATCCACAGTTCGCGGCCAGCTACGTGAACCGGCTGTGGGGTTACTTGTTCGGTGTCGGCCTCATCGAACCCATTGACGACATCCGCGCCGGCAACCCGCCGACGAACCCCGCTTTGCTGCGCGCCCTGGCCGACGATTTCATCGCCCATGATTTCGACGTGCAGCACATGTTTCGCGTGCTGTGCCAGTCGCGCGTCTATCAGCATTCCATCGCCACGAATTCCTGGAACGAAGATGACTCGCTGAACTATTCCCACGCCTTGCCCAGGCGGCTGCCGGCCGAGGTGCTGTACGATGCCATCCACCTCGCCACCGGCTCGCGGCAGCACTTTCGCGGTCTTCCCGAAGGAATGCGGGCCGCCGAGCTGCCCGACGCCGGCCTTTCCGATCCATTCCTCGACGACTTTGGACGACCCGTGCGCGAAAGCGCGTGCGAATGCGAACGGTCGACCGGCATGGTGCTGGGGCCCGTCATGAAGCTGGTCAATGGGCCTACGGTGGCGGAGGCGCTCGCCGATCCTCGGAGTGAGCTGGCCGAACTCGTCGCGAGCGAGACGGACGATCGCCGACTGATCGACGAGATCTTCTTGCGCTTTCTGGCGCGTCGCCCCACGGATGCCGAGGTCCAGCTCGCCGTGGATTCGATGCAGCAGGCCGGGAGCGAGCGGACTCAACTTCACGCGCAACTGGCGGGACACTTGCAGGTCCTCGCCGCGCGCCAAGCTGACTGGGAACGGACACAGGCGGGACAGTCCGAGTGGGTCCCGCTTGTACCCGTTGAATTACGATCCCGGGCAGGTGCCACCTTTCAGAAAGCCGACGACCATACGGTGCTCGTCTCGGGCACGAATGGAAACGATGTGTACACGTTCATCGCCCCCACACGTGTAACCGCCATCACAGGACTGCGCGTCGAGGCCCTGGCCGACGCCTCCCTTCCTGCCGGGGGACCGGGACGCGCCGCCAATGGCAACTTCGTGCTCAACGAAATCCGCTTGTCGTCGGCCCCCAGCCGCGCTCCGGATCGCCTCCAAGCGGTTCCGCTGCGCAACCCCTCCGCCGACTTCAGCCAGGATGGATGGAGCGTGACGGGGGCCATCGATGGCCAGGGCGGCTCCGGCTGGGCTATCATGCCCGCGGTCAATCGCAACCACATGGCCGTGTTTGAAACCGTCAGCGACATTTCAGGAGATGATGGCGGTTCGGTGCTGACCGTGGAACTCGACCAGCACTACCCCGACGGCACCCACTCGCTGGGCAAGTTCCGCATTTCCGTCACGACGTCTCCGCGGCCGGTTGGCGTCTCGCATCTGCCAGCGCAACTCGCCACAGCCCTCACTACGCCCATCGAACGGCGTACGCCAGAACAGGCGCAGCAACTGGCCGCCCATTTCCAGAGCCTCGACCCCGAACTCACTCGGCTGCGAGCCGCGGTCGCGCAGGCGGAGCAACAGTTCCAGAACCGGCGGCTGACCGGCGCACAGGATCTGGCGTGGGCTCTGATCAACAGCCCGGCCTTCCTGTTCAACCGGTAGAGCAGAAACGTGCTGCTACCGGAAGAAAATAAGCGTCACGACGACGAACAGCGGCACAAGGATCACACCGCTATAGATCATGTAGCCGAAGAAGCTGGGCATCTTCACGCCGTTCTCTTCGGCGATGGCCTTCACCATGAAATTGGGACCGTTCCCGATATAGGTGTTGGCGCCCATGAACACCGCGCCGCAGGAGATCGCCGCCAGCAGCATCGCTGCGGATTCGCCCTGAGCCAGCAGCTCGCGCAGGTAGCCCGCTCCCTCTACGTTGACGTTGTTCAGTCCGCAGGCTGTTGCGGCCAGTGTCAGATAGGTGGGAGCATTGTCGAGGAAACTCGACAGTACGCCCGTGGCCCAGAAAAACTGCCACGACTCGGTCAAGCCGAATTTCATACCGACGACATCTCGCTGGCCTTGTCCCCAGGCGTTCAGGATCATGAGGGCCGGCGCCATCGTAATGAAAATGCCGACAAACAAAACCGCTACCTCGATAATGGGGCCAAAGGTGAAGCGGTTCTGCTCCCGGTTGTTCGTCGACGTCGTGGCAAATCCCGCCACCGCCATTGCCAACATCAACCCTTCCTGCACACCCCACGGCCATTCCTGGCCTCCCATGCCCAGCCCCTGCCCTTTCGCATAAATGGCCGCCACGACACCCAGCAGGAACAGGAAGTTGAGCTTGCCAAGTACCTGAACCGGCTCGTGCTTCATGGCTTCTTCCAGCTGGGATCCCGGTCGCTCGCGTTCCTCCTTCGCCAGCACGTATCCATCCATCAAATGAAAGGCGACGAGCAGCACGAGATTGACCACGAGCCATTGCTTCCATAGCATCTCCATCGTCCACTCGAAGGGGACCCCCTTGAGGTACCCCAGGAAGAGTGGAGGATCGCCTAGCGGCGTCAGCAACCCGCCGCAATTCGAGACGATGAAGATGAAAAAGACCACGATGTGTACCTTGCGCTGGCGCGTTTGATTGGCCCGCAGCAGCGGCCGGATGAACAGGACGGAAGCACCCGTGGTACCAATAAAGCTGGCCAGCAACGCTCCTAACCCCAGCATCCCCGTATTCGCCAGCGGCGTGCCGGACAACGAACCCTTGACATAGATGCCACCACTGATGACGTAGAGCGCTCCCAGCAACATCATGAACGAGGCATATTCCTTGAGCTTGTCGATCAGCTCATGTTGCCCCGTGGGCGTCCAGATCGGCAGAAAATAAAAGATGATCGGCAAAGACAGGAGCGCCGAGACCATGGCCTTGTTCGAGTTGTGTTCCCACCAGTGACCGAATGTCAGGGGAAAAATGGCAATGGCCAACAGCAGCGCCACGAAAGGTGCAATCGAGATCAAGGGGAGCGTCGCTCCCATGGCGTGGGCGTCGTGATGGCCTTCGCCAACATGCGCGTCGGTCCCCGCTTGTTCATGGGATTCGTCCGCCGAGGCGGATTCCGTGATGGCTGGCTCGGCAGCGGGCACATCGGCCTGAGGTGCATCGGAAGCGGCAGGCGGCGCCGTCGGATCTTGCGAAGCCCACGTGCAGGGCGACAGAAGAGCGAGGCTCAAGAAAGTTGACACCATGCCGCAAACGGCGGCGCGCATAGGACTGGGTTGCACTGCCCTCTCCTCTGACAAATCGAGCCCGTCAGGTGTACTGAATGTGGGAAAGTATAGGTTCCCCTTACGCCATCGGAAGCCGGACGACCTCGTCTTGACCGTCATCCACGCTCCCACCGGAATAGATAGACCTCTCCCCGGCCGAGCTGCCCACCGAAGCCGTAAGATCGGACTCCATCCTGCGGCAAGAGGCCCACATGTTGGCGCGAATCCGGTCGAATGCCAAGCCCGATTCTTTCCCCCACGCCGCGCCATCAATGCTGGCAATGCTCGCGCGTGATGGAGGAGGATCCCGCAGAGGACGCAGGGTGCGCAGAGTAGGCCTGCATCGTCGCGACCTTCTCCGCGTTCCCTGCGTTCTCTGCGGGAAACTCCCCCCTCGAAAGTCCCCGGGAACAGGTCCCCGCTTGCGAAGACCGGGGCTGGCGAGCAAGCTGTCGCCATGCAAACGGAACGACCCAGTGTGGCCTATCTCACGGCCGGAGCTGCCGGCATGCTGTGCGGCAGTTGCCTGCACGACAACACGCTCGCCAAGGCGCTGATCCGACGCGGAGTGGATGCGCATTTGATTCCGACTTACACGCCCGTGCGGACGGATGAAGACAGCGTCAGCGAAGGGCGCGTTTTTCTGGGTGGGATCAACGTGTATCTCGACCAGGTCGTACCCGGCTACCGGATGTTGCCCGGCTGGGTCACGGGACTGCTCGACCGACCGGGGCTGATTCGCTGGGCGACGCGGCGAGCGGCGGCGACGAGTGCGACGTCGCTGGGTGCGCTGACGGTCTCGATGTTGAAGGGGCGGGGCGGGTATCAGCGGCGGGAGATGGAACAGCTATGCCGCTGGCTGGCGGACGAGGTGCGCCCCGACCTGGTGGTGCTGAGCAACGCGTTGATTGCCGGCTGCGTGCCCCGGCTGAAGGAACTGCTGGCGGTTCCCGTGCTCGTCACGTTGCAGGGTGACGACATTTTTCTGGAGAGCTTGTCGGAAGGCTATCGGCAGCAGGCGAAGGCGGAGATCCAGCGGCTGATCCCGTCCATCGACGGCTTTCTGGTGAACAGTCGTTACTACGCCGATTTCATGACTGATTATCTGGAGATCCCGCCGGCCAGGCAGCATGTGGTGCCGTTGGGCATCGATGTCACCGATTTTGTCTCGCCGGAAGGAATAACGGCAGAGCGTGAGGCGGGGCGATTCACGATTGGTTACCTGGCGAGATTGGCACCGGAGAAGGGGCTACACCTGCTATGCGACGCCTTCGTGGAGCTGAAGCGGCGAGGGAAGTTGCCGCACGCACGGCTGCGCGTCGCGGGCTGGCTGGGCAGCCATCAGCACGCGTTCGTCGAGGCGCAGCGTGAGAAGCTGCGTGCGGCGGGAATCGACGGGGACGTGGAATGGTGCGGGGAGGTCGACCGCCGAGGGAAGGTCCGGTTTCTGCGGGAGCTGGACTTGTTGTGCGTGCCGACCACTTATCGCGAACCCAAGGGACTGTACGTGCTCGAGTCTTTGGCGGCCGGGACACCTGTGCTGCAGCCGGCTCACGGGGCGTTTCCGGAGTTGATCGAAGCGACGGGGGGCGGACGGTTGTTTGCGGCGGGCAGTCCGGCCGCGCTGGTGCAAGAGCTGGAGTATCTGGGCAGCGATCCGGAGGAGCGGCAGCGGCTGGGGCGAACGGGCCGTCTGGCGGTCCACACACGGTTTCATGCGGACGCCATGGCCGCGGCGGCCTGGGTTGTCATGTCACAGTTTCTGCGGCGCTAAGCCGGAGCGTCTGCGGCGGCGTCCGCATCCGCCAGCGCTTGGTCGGTGCTGGTCGGATCGACCCGGCGGCAGCATTCGGCCAGGCGCGCGCTGACATCGCTCAGGAAGCTCAACCACTCGTCGTCGGTTGTATCGGGTGGAGTGAGTTGGCGGAATTCGCCGAGCAGCAGGAGCAGGCGCAGGAGGTGACGAAAGATCACTCCTTCTTGTTTCTGCAGCTGGTGGGCGGTGACGTATTTGTTGAACTGGCCGCCGAAGAGCAGCAGTTCTCCAGCGACCCAGACCGGCTGCGTAAAGACGCCATGTACGTGAGGGAAATCGTGGTCGAACAGCAGCCGCAGTTTTTCGGTGAGTGTCAGTACCCATACTGGCTCCTCCTCGAACAGGCCGCCGCGCCGGTCGGTTTCGTCTTCTTCCGATTCTTCCGCCTGCCCCAGTTGGGCGGCTGTGGCGAGGCCCAGCTTGAGCAGTTCCATATCGATTCGCGTCGTGGCCAGCGGGCCAGGAGGCAGTTCTTCCTGCTTCGGTACGCGTACCAGCCGGGCCACGGATCCGGGCATCTCCAGCACGCCTTCCATGGCTTGCAGCCGCTCGGCGGCATCCGCGATGCCGAGGTGATTGATCAGGAAGACGCCGTACAACGGATTGATGCCCCGAAATTTGAGAAGCAAGTCGAGCTGGTCGGTGCGTTCAGCGCGGGCCGGCCGGTAGGGAGCCGGCGGCTCGCCCCCCGTCGCGGGCGCTGCCGCCGGGGCCAGATGCGGCGGGGGCGGGTCCAGCGTCACGTAGCCTGCCGTCCAGAGCGTCAGCAGCATCCGCGTCAACGCCTGCTGAGCAGCTTCGAGCTGTTTGCCATCCATCAGCCGTTTGCCGATCAGCCGTCGAATCAGCTCGACATCGGGCGACGCGTCGAGCATGTAGGCCAGCATCCGCCATGGCAACGGTCCGTGGCTGGCGAGCTTCGCGGGCGGCGCGGCACAGAGCTTCTCGAACTGAGCTGCCGTCCAGTACTGCTCACCGGATCGGCGTGTAGGCATTTTCCGCTTCAGGTCCTTCTTCGCGCGGATCAGCTGCGGGTCCTTCGTATCCTCCGGAATCTGATCATATTTCTCTCGCCAGCGCGCGATCTTCACGTCGTCCTCGTGCGCCAGCGCGAACACGTAGCCCTGGTTGTCGAACTGCGGGCGTCCGGCTCGCCCGAACATCTGGTGGGCGCCGCTGGGATCGATCAACTTGCGCTTGTCCGGCGGTCCCTTGAGGAGTTCCGGAATTACGACGCTCCGGGCCGGCAAGTTGATCCCGGCCGCCAAGGTCTCGGTGCACACGCACACCGACAGCAGCTTCTGCTGGAACAAATCCTCGACGATCCGCCGATACACAGGCAGAACTCCGGCGTGGTGAACGCCGACACCGCGCATGAGCACCTGCTTCAGCTTGGGCCCGGCACCCTGGGACCAGTCATATCGCTCGAGCTCGCGCGCCAGCCGGGCCTGCTGGCCCTCGTGCAGGAGACGCTTTCCTTTGAGCTGTTCGGCTACGTTCCAGCACTGCTCGCGATTGAAACAGAAGATCAGCGCGGGCGTGTAGCGCTTGTCCTCGCCTCCCTCGGCCATCTGTTCCATCTGCTCGTTCAGCAGCATATCGCCGACCCACCGATAGGTAAGAGGAACGCGGCGCTCATTGCCTTGCACCAGTTCGAGCTTGCGCTGGTGCGCCTGCCGCAGCCAGCTGACGAACTCGTAGGCATTGCCGACCGTCGCCGACAACAGCATCACGCGCACGTGCGGCGGCAGCAGCCCCAGGCTGAATTCCCACACAATACCCCGCTGCGGGTCGTTGAAGCTGTGGAATTCATCCATCACGACGGCGCTCACCCGGCTGAAATCGAAGGCGTCGTGATGCAGGAGCCGGTTGAAGAGGATCTCGGCGACCACGACCAGCACGGGGGCATCGGGATTGACCCGGCGATTGCCGGTGACTAGCCCGACATCGTCCGGGCGGAAGCCCCACCGTACGGCCGCCGCCTGCATTTCGGAGAGCTTCTGTTCCGTGAGCGCAATCAGGGGGGTCGTATAGTAGGCCTGTTGACCCGTATGGAGAGCCTCGAACAAGGCCGCTTCGGCAATCAGCGTCTTGCCGGTGCCCGTCGGTGCGCACACCAGAACTCCTTGCTCCGCGGTGAACCACTGCAGGAGCGCATCTTCCTGTACGCGATAGGGCGGAAACGGCAACTGGTCAAAGTACATCTGGGCCAGTTCGTCACGAGTGGGTACGGCTGTCATTCCCATGCCTTTCGACCAGCAGTTCTTCCAAATAGCACGCCCGTTCTTACAAACGCCACCGCGAGTCGTGCCATGTCCCTCACACCCTATCTCTTGCTTAACGCATGACTTAGGCGAAAGCCGCCCGACCACTTGCGGGAGCGGCACGCGGATTGCCTGAAGTTCGTTGGTCGTCGGGTCGGAGCGACCGACGAGGCAGCGTGGCACCATCATAACGGAGTAAGGGCCCCATGAAGCTTTTTGTCCAGGCCATTCAAGCGGTAATCGTGGAACTGGCCGGAGTCCTGGTCGTGGTCTGGATGCTGTTCGGATTTGCCGCGTGGGGCCTGCAAAGCGCGACCGGTAACAAGCCCGATTGGCACCGCCGAGCCGCAAGTTACGTCATGCGGTGGCTGCCCGACCGTGCGGAAATGGCGCCTGCCCGACCGTCAACGACGGAGGCGCAGCGAGTCGCCTTCGTCGCCCAGCGGCTGGATCATTACGGACACGTGCTCGGCACGCTCTCGCAGAATGTGGCCCGCCGAGCATGGCGCGATGCCTTGTCCGATCGGCTCGAAGACCGAGCTCAGAACGGTGCCGCATTAGCCCAGCTGGGAACGATCGACTCCCTGTGACTGCGAGTTACAATCCTGCCTCCGGTCGAATAGAATAGCTGCATTTGAGGTGCCCCACTCATGCAGCATGCTTTCGCCGTGCCCGACTTGCCGCCCGGCGCCTCCTCGGGGAGACTCGCATCCCTGCGGGGATGGATAGCTCTCGTGGCCTTGCTCGCGGCTCTCTGTTCGACTTTCTCTCTGTGGGCGGACGAATCGACCCGGCCACTCATCTTTGAAACCGATATCGCGCCGCTGTTCGCCGCGCGTTGCACTCGTTGCCACGGTGGCGAGAAGCTGGAGGCAGGGCTCGACTTGCGACGGCGTTTCCTGATCGAGCAGGGGGGTGACAGCGGAGCAGCAATCGTGCGGGGCCGCCCGGACGACAGCGTGCTGATCCAGAGGATCGAGGCCGACGAGATGCCGCCGCCGGAGGAAGGCAGGCTCGACGCCAAGCAGAAGCAGCTCCTTCGAAACTGGGTAGCCGGCGGAGCGGGAACACGAGCCGCGTCCGAACCGCCGCTCGATGAAAGCGAAACGGCCAGCCGAATCTCCGCTGCCGATCGCGACTTCTGGTCATTTCGCCCGCCCGCTCGAGCGCCGTTGCCGTCGGTCGCGACGGACGCCGGGCGGCCCGCGGTCTGCCGCAATCCGATCGACGCGTTCTTGCTCGAGGGGCTGGCCGCGGCCGGGTTGTCCTTTAATGCCGAAGCGCCACGCCCCGTGTTGCTGCGCCGTCTTTGTTTCGACTTGTGGGGATTGCCGCCGACGCCCGAGCAGTTGGACGAGTTTCTCGCCGACGCAGCACCGGACGCTTACGAGCGGCTCGTCGACCGTTTGCTAGCCGGACCCGAGTATGGCGAACGGTGGGGCCGCCACTGGCTGGACGTAGCGGGATACGCCGACTCGGATGGATACCTGGCCGCCGACCGGATCCGCCCCGAAGCGTGGCGCTACCGCGATTGGGTCATTCAGGCACTGAACCGCGATCTGCCGTACGACACGTTTGTGACTTATCAGGTGGCGGGCGATGAACTCACCTCGTGGCGCAAAGACGAGGAAATTTCTCCCGACGTTTACGATCAGCTGGTGGCCACTGGCTTCCTGCGCACCTCGCTGGATCCGACCTATCCCGGATACACGGAGCCCAACGAAATCCACCAGGTCATGGCCGACACGTTGCAGATTGTCAGCAGCACGTTCTTGGGGCTGACCGTGCAGTGTGCCCGGTGCCATGCTCACAAGTTCGATCCCGTATCCCAGCGTGATTACTACAGCCTGCAGGCCATTTTCCTGGGAGGAATGGACCCGGCGCGGTGGCAGCCATCCGAAGTGCGGGGCATTCCGCTGGCTACCGAGATCGAGGAAGCTCGTATTCAGAAGCACAATGCGCAGGTCGATGAGCGCGTGAAGGCGCTGAACGAATCGCTGGCGGAGCTGACCAGTCGCTACCGGCGAAAGCGATTGCGCGAGGCCTGGGACGAACGGGCGCGGGGTCTGCCGGCCGACAGGGCCCTCCCCGCACTCGATGCCAAGTTGCTCGATCAGTTGGCGGCGGCCCTCGTCACGCCGCAAGCCAAACGCAGTGCCGATCAGAAGCAACAGATTGCCCGGTATTCGCTGGACATATCGCTTACGGACGCAGATTTGGCCCAACGCTATCCGGCGTTCCAGGAAGACCTCGCCGCATTGAAAGCTGCGTTGGCGGCCGAGCAGGCGCTGAAGAAACCCTTGATACGGCTGCGCGGTTTCATGGACCTGGACGAGCAGCCGCCCGCCGCGCGCATTTTGCGGCGCGGGGACTACAACCAACCGGGTGGCGAAGTGGCCCCAGGTATTCCCGGCGTCTTGGCCGCGGAGGATTTTCAGTTTTCCGCAGAACCCGGCTACAAGACATCGGGGCGCCGCAGGGCCTTTGCCCGCTGGCTGATGCAGGAAGATCACCCTTTGGTCGCCCGCGTGCACGTGAACCGGATCTGGGCAGCCCATTTCGGTCGGCCGCTGGTGGCCACGCCAGCCAATCTGGGGCGCAGCGGAGCAAAGCCATCGCATCCGGGATTACTCGATTGGCTCGCCGTCGAGTTCCAACGGTCGGAGTACGTGCCCGCCAGCCGCTGGTCGCAGAAGGATCTCCACCGGCTGATTGTGACGTCCGCCGCGTATCGGCAATCGGCCGATATGAGCACATTGCATGCGGAAGCGGACCCGGAGAATCGGCTGTACGGTGCCTGGACGCCTAAACGACACGAGGGCGAAATGGTGCGGGATAGCCTGCTGGCTGTGTCCGGCCGCCTGAATCGTCAACCGTTTGGAAAGTGGTCGAACGTCCTGGCGCAACCCGACGGTTCCGTGATCGACACCGACGACGGCCCGGGCCGTCGCCGGGCAATCTATCAAATCGTGCGCCGCAGCCAGCACCTGACGATGCTCGAGTTGTTTGATACACCGCTGATGGAAGTCAACTGTCCGGAGCGCACGGTTTCCACAGTCCCCTTGCAGGCGCTCGCGATGCTGCACGGCCCTACGGTCGAACGGGCCGCCAACGCCCTGGGCGACCGTATCTGGCAGGTTGCCAACAGCGACGAAGAGCGCATCCATTATGCATATCGGCTGTTGTTCTGCCGTGAACCGTCGCCCGCCGAAACCAGTCGGATCGAGCAGGCACTCGCCGCGCTCCACCTCGGAGTAGGCGAACACAAGCTCTCCGACTCCACCGCCGCGCCCGACTCAGCGGAGGTAGACGAGTCGGCTCGGCGTGCGGCGTGGCGTCAGGTGGCTCTGGTGCTGCTCAACAGCAACGAATTTCTGTACGTGCACTAATCGACGGATCGCACGCAATCGGGGTGAAACGATGCCACACGACGCTGTTCCCGCTGGACTGGCCCAACTGGTGACGCGGCGCGATCTGTTTACGCGGGCCGCGGCGGGTTTCGCCGGCGTGGCCCTGGCGCATCTGCTGCGGGACGATGCCATCCGAGCGGCCTCCCCGGCGGCACAAACCGGCCGACCGCATTTCGCACCGCGAGCACGCTCCGTCATCCAGCTGTTTCAGCACGGCGGTCCCAGTCACTTGGATCTGCTCGATCCTAAACCGGAGCTGACACGGCAGGACGGCAAGCCCATGCCCAAGTACTTCACCGACCTGGTGAAGCTCACGGCACATGGCAATCTCCTGGGTTCACCCTTCCGCTTCCAGCGTCATGGTCAGTGCGGAATTGAGTACTCGGAACTGCTGCCGCACACGGCCAGCTGTGCGGACGACATTGCCGTGGTGCGTTCGATGTGGACCGAACACAACAATCATGAGCAAGCCCTGTGGCACATGCACACGGGCCGGATCATATCCGGTCGGCCCACCATCGGGGCCTGGGTCAGCTACGCGCTGGGAAGCGAAAATCAGAACCTGCCGTCGTACATCGTGTTGCGGACGGACAACAGCTTGCCGGTTGACGGGACCAGGAACTGGTCCAGCGGGTTTTTGCCTCCCCAGTACCAGGGCGTACATTTCCGGCACACGGGCACTCCGGTGTTGTACTTGAATCCGCCGGCAGGCCTGTCGGATCACACGCAGCGCGTACGGAGACAGCTGCTGGCGGAGCTCAACGAGGACCATCTGGCGGCCCATCCCCGCATTGCGCCGGAACTGCAGGCGCGGATCGCGGCTTACGAGATGGCGGCCCGTATGCAGCTGTCCGCTGGCGACGCCTTGAATCTGTCCGATGAGACGGCGGCAACGCAGGCAGCCTACGGCCTGAATCAACCCACCACGGACAGCTACGGCCGCCGTTGCCTCATCGCTCGCCGGCTGGTCGAACGCGGCGTCCGCTATGTCCAGATCTTTATTGAAGGCCAGATCTGGGACACGCACACGAAGAATTCCGAGTCGACGCGGAAGTGCTGTGAACGGACCGACCAGCCGGTCGGAGCGTTGCTGAAAGACCTGAAGCAGCGCGGCTTGCTGGATTCGACTCTGGTCATCTGGGGAGGCGAGTTCGGGCGGACGCCCGTCAGCCAGTCCGGCGACGGGCGCGACCATCACAAGCAGGGATTTTCCCTGTGGTTGGCAGGAGGCGGCATTCGCGGCGGACAGACCTACGGGGCTACCGACGAGCTAGGTTACCACGCGGTCGAAAATCGCGTCATGGTGGCCGACTTGCACGCCACCATTCTCCATCTGCTCGGGCTGGACCACGAGCGTGTTACCTATCATCTGCACGGCCGCGATGAACGGCTGACCGACATCTATGATGCCCGCGTGCTCACGCCTCTGATCGCCTAGGCCCTGAACCCGTCTGCCAGGCTCCGAACCCGGGTGCGCGCGATTCACGCGGCCAGCGGGCCCGATAGTCGCGCGGCGGTCTGTCCGAGGTCGGAGAACAGCTGGTACCCGGGAATGGCTCGTCGTGCAGCAGCGATTTCGCCCCATGAAGCGGGCTAGGCGGCACGCACTGTGGGAAATAGACTGGCCCAAAGACTGCGTTTGTCTGCTCGTCGTACTCCCCGCATGCCCCATTTCATCGGCCAGCCGTCACCATGACGAAGTCGTCTGTCTCGAAACCGGCTCCGCCGTCGCCAGTCCGTTCCGAGTCCTCGCCCGTCCGTTCGTCGGGGACACTCTGGCGCTGGGGAATCCTGGCTCTGGTGGTGGGCGCGGGCGGAGTAGTGTTTGCCGACTGGTGGATCGTCGTACCCGAGTCGGAGACGGCCCATTACGTGGGCAGCGCGAGTTGCATCGACTGCCATGCTCAAGAGGCCGAACGGTGGCGGGGCTCGTACCATGACCTGGCGATGGATCCGGCCACTCCCGAGACGGTACTCGGCGACTTCCAGGACGCCGAGTTAACCCATTTTGGGATTACGTCCCGCATGTTTCGCCGCGATGGCAAGTTCTACGTCCATACCGAAGGCGCAGACGGCCAGATGGCGGATTTCGAGGTTAAGTACGTGTTGGGCGTCGCTCCGCTGCAACAGTACATGGTGGAGTTTGACCGTCCGGCGGACGCCCGCCCGGACGAAGTCGGCCGCGTCCAGGTGCTGCCGATCTGCTGGGACACCAGGCAGAAGAAGTGGTTTTTCCTGCAGCCGCCGGATGTATCCGAGCGCGTGCTGCCCGGGGACGATCTGCATTGGACCGGGATTGCCCAGCGGTGGAACAACATGTGCGCCGACTGCCACACGACGAACTATCACAAGAATTTTGACGCGCGCTCGCAGCAGTACCACACGACCTTCACCGACATGGATGTGAGCTGCGAGGCCTGCCACGGACCGGGCAGCGTCCATGTGCAGCTGGCCTCGGCCAGCTCCCTGTTCTGGGATCGCAAGCGGGGATATGGCCTGGCGAATCTCAAGGATTCCAACCCGCGCACCGAGATCGAAACCTGCGCACCATGCCACTCCATGCGGCGTATCGTGCACACTGGCTTTCAGGGAGGCCAGCCCTTCTTCGATTCCTACGCCAACGAGCTTCTCTTGGGGCATCTGTACCATGCGGATGGGCAGATCCGGGAGGAAGTTTACGAATATGGCTCGTTCACCCAGAGCAAGATGTATCAGAAGGGAATTCGCTGCTCGGACTGTCACGACCCGCATAGCACCCAAGTGAAGTACCAAGGGAATCAGTTGTGCACGTCGTGCCACCAGCATCCGGCGGGCAAGTACGACACCCCGAATCATCACCACCATGCACCCGGTCGGGAGGGAGCCCTGTGTACGTCGTGTCATATGCCGAAGACGACTTACATGGAGGTCGACCCTCGGCTGGACCACAGTCTCCGCATTCCGCGGCCGGACGTGTCGGTCCAGGTGGGCACTCCCAACGCGTGCTCCGGGTGCCATCTGGCAGAAGGAGGTCTGCCCGCTGCCAGGTCGGCCCAGCTGCCTGAATACGCCGATTGGCTGCGAGCTGCCCGGGAGGGTGACGGCGAAGTGAAGGAGGCGCTGGCGAAAGTCGATCGCTGGGCGGCGGAGCGGTTCACGGCCTGGTACGGCACCAAGGCGGATGCGGCGGACCACTACGCCACGACCCTGACGGCGGCGCGGCGGGGCGATCTCGACGCTCGCGAGCGGTTAATCAAATTGATCCGGGACCGCCGCTTGTCAGGCATCCTCCGCGCCACGTGCCTTTTCGAGCTTGGACAGTACGCCCAAGACGATGTCGTGTCGACGTCGGCGGAAATGCTGACGGACGAGGAGCCCCTGGTGCGGCTGGCGGCACTGCCCAACCTCGAGCGATTGCCGGAGGATCAGCTGGTCAAGCGGGCAGCGCCCTTGCTGCGCGACCCGTTGCGAGCGGTGCGAGCCGAAGCCGGACGGGTGCTGGCTCGTGTCGACATCCGCTGGCTGGATGGCCCTCAACGCCAGGCACGGGAAGCGGCGTTAGAGGAATACCGGCAGGGCCTGGTGGCCAATAACGATCGTGCCGTCGCCCACCTCGGGCTGGGCGTGCTGGCCGAACAGCTCGGCGACCTGCCCGGCGCACGGGAAGCATACGAGACGGCGCTCCGCATCGAACCTCAGATGGCGGGACCGCGGGCCAATCTGGCTGCCCTGCTTGAGCAGTTCGCCGCATCGGAGCGGGATGAGACGGCGGCCCAGCATCTGGCCCGCCGCGTCCAAGACCTCCGCCAACAGGAACTCGAACTGCTGCGCCGCGACGCGCAGCTCGTGCCGCGCAATGCTTCCGTTCGGTATCGCCTGGGATTGTCCCTCTACTTGCACGGTCAGCTGGCTGAGGCCGAGCACGAACTGCGCGAGGCGGTGCAGCTGTCCCCGAACACGGCCGATTTCGTATTAGGTCTTGCCCTGCTGCTGCAAAAGCAGAACCAGATACCTGAAGCGATTGAATGGACTCGGCGACTGCTGGTTCTGCGCCCCGGAGACCCGTCGTACGCGCAGTTGCTCGCGGAGCTGGAGCAGCAGCAGCGTCCGTCGGGACAGCCCGCAGGGCCGCCGCGCCCGTAGGATCGCCGAGGGCTGCCATTCTCAGGGCGACCAAACGGACAAGTCGACCAGCCAGGCGGAAGGTACGCGAGCTTCCACGACGCACCGCACCAGGTTCACCCAACGGCCCACGCCGTCGAGAATGCGGCTGTCGGAGGTGGCCGCAATCTGGTTGCTACGAAGCAACTCGCCGTCCGGATCGCGAACGAGGTCGACGTTCCAGGCCCATCCCCGTGCGCTAGCGATTTCGTGCAGCAATTGTCGGAGGCGTCCGCTGTTCGACACGGGTGCATCCAGCAGCCAGCGAATCCGTACCGGCCCCCAGTCCGCGAGCGTCTCGCCAATCAATCCGAGCGCCGGACGCGACTCGCATACCTGCCGATAACTGCCGTGCATGCTCGCCATGTCGCGGAAGCAGCCGTCGCACGACTTCAGGATCACTCCGCCCCCCAACGCCGCCTCGACCGACGTCAAGACGTTGTAGCCATCGATCCAGAGTTCCTGACCCACCAATCCGTCGGACGATAATTCATGCTCTCGGCGCCGGGCGATGGCGGTGTCCGGAGCAGCACAACGCGCCACGGCAATCCGCTGGCGCGCGTCGAGGGTGTGGCGGTCACCGACCAGTTTCAGCGCCGACGTCCCGGAGTAACCGTGGCTCAGAAGCCAGTGCAAGTCACGCGTCGCGGCACGCAGCGCCGGCCAGGCTTCCGGCGCAAACAGCCGCTGGTCTTCAGGATGAGCGCCTCGGTGCGTCCGCTTGTCGGGCATAGTCTGGCCGAGCGATGCGAAGGACTCGGCCAGCCGCGGTGGGGGATCATCGAGTCCGGTTCAGAGCGATAGCCAGGGGAGTGGCCGCCAATGCGAACACGGGCAACGACGCCAGTCCTGACAGGAGTATCTTATCCCCGACAGGGGGCGCGCCGCCATGCGCGGCAGACAGAACGAACAGGCCTGACGTCGCAAGCAGCCAGAGGGCGGCTGCACCGCCGATCACCCACCCCGCAACGAGCGCTCGCCGCCATGCCGCCAGGAAGAGACTGAAGGTGATTACGAACAGCGCCACACCGATCCCTCCGCGGACGAATTCCCCCAGATACGATTGCATGGCGTCGGTCAATCCGAGCTGGGAAAGGAACAGCGAGCTGACGAAGACGGCCACCATACTCAACAGCAGCTGCGCGAGAAGCTTGGGGCGTCCATAAGCCATGATCGAGAGAACCACGGTAGCACTAGTCCAGGATGCGACCAGCGCCAGCAGGATCCACCCCGGGCCGCCTGTCGTGCGCGGCATCCCCAATGCTTCGCACGCCGCCACGACCAATAGCAAAGTGGCTGCCCAGAGCCCCCAGGCCATGAGGACGCTGAGTCCCATCACCCGGAGCAGCGTGCTCGCCAGATCCTGCGCCGAGAGCGGGCGAGTCGCTAGGAAAGGACCTATGCCCGCTGTTCCGTGCCGCCCCTCGTGGTGGCCCATCAAGATGCCCGCAGGCAGGGCTGCCACACACAAGAAGCCCCCGAAGGCCAGTGTTCCTTCCCGCAGCTCGGCCAGATCGCGATTGAACCCCGCCCACACCGCCAGGGCGATCGAACCGCCCGCCGCCACCAGCACCGGCAGAAGCCAACCTCCGGTCCGCCAGGCATACCAGGTCTGCGCCTCCGACCAGCTGCGCCACACCGCCTCCGATCCGCGCTGCAGACCTAGCGACTCGAGCCAGCGCAACACGTCCACATCGGGCAGCGAATCACCACGCCGCCGATGCCGCAAGGCCGCCGCGCCCAGGCAGACGGCGGCCACGCCCGTAGCCGCCAATACGGCCAGGTCGACCGGCGTCACCGTTCGCCAGTACGACCGGGGCATCATAAACAGGCCACCATATTGACCGTTCAGCCACAGGCTTCCGATCACCACCATCGCGCCCGTGACCCACGGCAACCAGATCGTCCGGTCAGTCCACCAGTAGGCCGCCTGCGCCGCTCCCACCGCCACGCCCGAAAACACGGCCGGCCCCCACACCGGCCATTGCAGGAGGAAGACACCATTGAGCAGGATGAGACCGATCGCCGTCTCGCACATCGTCAGCAACATGACTGGAACCATGTGCCACAGGGCCAGCGTGGCGTTGGAAATCGGCCAGGCATATAAGCGGGCAGGATGCCCCTGCACGGCGATCAGCCCGGCACCCACCGCGAACGCGTGCAGTTCCACGAAGATCAGATGGATCATCTTCAGGCTGGGATCCGAAAGCGGGACGAGCGTTCCTGGCCGCAAGATCGGGAACAACAACCAAGGCAGCAGGTTAGCCCCGACACAGGCGGCCACGATCGTCCAGCGGTTTCGAGCCTGCAGTTCCCACAATAACGCCAGCGGAATGGATCGCATGCCCAGAGCTCCCGAAACAGTGACGGATAGTAATTCGCAGGATCAGGCGAGAACGCGCGACACAAAGATCTCGTCCAGCGACAGGGCCGATTGGTCCACAATGCGGGCCCCCAACGCCTCCGCCTCGCGCCGGACTTCGCCTCCCTCCCGATGACATACGTACGTCCACTGCGTCCCCCTCCCCACACACGACAAAGTGCCCGACAGCTGCGGTGGCTGCTCGCACGGCTCCCCAAACTGCAACGTCAACCGCCAATGCGATTCCTTCAGCTCCTCGACGCTGGATCGCACCAGCACTCGGCCTCGGTGAATCAGCGCCACGTCGTCGGCCACTCGCTCGACCTCGTCCAGCAAATGCGACGAGAACAGGACCGTACGTCCCTCATCGGCGATCGTCCGCACGATGGCCCCCAGAATGTCGCGGCGCACCAGCGGGTCCAGGCCCGAAGAAGGTTCGTCCAGGACCAGCAGGTCGGGACGATAGGCGAGCGCGACCAGCAACCCCGCCCGGGCCCGTTGCCCTCGCGACAGCGACCGGACGCGCGCCTTCGGATCCAGGTCAAACGTCTCCCGCAATTCCTCCGCATACGCGGCGTCCCAACCGGGAAAGAACGCCTGCGTGTAACGCATGAGCTCGCTTACCCGCATCCAGTCCGGCAGGTCGCGTTCCTCCGACAGAAAGCCAATCCGCCCCAACACGCTCACGGGGTGCTCGACGGGATCGAGCCCAAAGACCCGGACGCTGCCCGACTGCGCCCGCAACAGCCCGAGGACGTGCCGGATCAGCGTCGTCTTGCCCGCCCCATTTTCGCCGATTAAGCCAAAGACACAGCCGCGTCGTACCTCGAGCGAGACCCGGTCCAGCGCAACGCGCTCGTGAAATCGCCGGGTCACCTCGCACAACTCAATCACCGGGCGGTCGCCCGCTTCCGACCATCGCGTCATGGAAATCACTCCTTCGCCTTGCGTGCCGACACCATCGCCGTTTGACGTTGCTCCAGAAGCTGCAGGAGTTCCTCGAAGGGAATATTGACCTGCCGGGCCTCGGCGAGCAGCGCATCCACCCGCTCCGTCAGAATCTTGATTCGCTCCCTGCGCACCAGCGGCGAGCCCTGGTCAGTCACATACGTCCCGGCCGTCCGCCGCTTCTCGACCAGCCCCGCCACTTCCAGCTCGCGGTACGCCCGCGCCACCGTGTTGGGATTCACCAGCAGCTCGCCGGCCAGCACCCGGATCGCGGGCAGCTCCTCGCCGGCCGTGAGCCGGCCCGAGGCAATCAAGTACTTGATCTGGTTAACGATCTGCAGGTAGATCGGCACGCCATTGCTCGAAGAGATGTGCAGCTGCATGGGAAGCTCCCGGTCGCCGTACTTGTATTACGACAATAATACAATCAGCGCAGCCGACGTCAAGGGCCAGGGAGCGGAACTGGGGACGGGACGGAAATATCGCGCAGAGGGCGCTGGGGCGGAAGCTCGATCAAACCGCAGCGGGAGATGTGGCACTAGCCGGCCGCACGGACGCGCTCGCGGAACTCGGCCTTCGTATCCAGCAGGATCTCGCGAATGGCGTCCCGATCGGCGCGCGACAGGTGCGTGTAGGCGGCGTCTTGGTTGCGGCCCGCCAAGATATCGTCGAGCGTGCGGTAAATGTAATCCTGCACGGCTTCCGGCAACGCATCGAACGAAGGGCTGTAGATCAGGTAGCTGCAGGGGTACCGGAACAACCGGCGCTGCAGATCGAGATGCCGCAGCGACCGGCCTCGCGAATCCGCAGGTCCGCCCTTGGCAAACTGGCTGGCAAACTCCGACGTGCCTTGCACGGGGGCCGTCAGCTGGTACTCATCGGTCAACAACAGATGCTTCAGCACATTATCGCCAGCCGCCGCGATGCGGCGCTGCGTTGTCTCGCTGCGAAAATCGGCGGGGCGCTCCAGCGCTTCGTTCATGATGCCGTCGTGATGCTCCGCCATCCGCACCTCGAAACTGGCGTGGGTCAGCGCATTGTGCATCTGCGTCTGGTGTTCGAGGACCATCAGCGCCACGAGGTCGCTGTGCGGGGAGAGATACGGCGTGGTGTCGACGAGCTTGCTCAGATCCACCACATTCGCGCCGGCCTCGCGGTCGAGTGATTCGGGATCG